>JBKJRY010000034.1:0-13908 GCA_046593045.1 Chitinophagaceae bacterium
AGATTGTTTATCAAACTCATAGTGCGATCAACTCCTATTGTTACAAAATTTTCTATTACTTCGGTACTTTTCTCAATTTTTAATTTTACTAAAGGGATTTCTTCATTTGACCATTTACTTAATACAAAATCTACTTGTCGACCTTTCTGATAGTCATTTCCAATACCAAATCTTAGTTTGGAATAAACGTCAGCGCCCAGCACATTTTGAATATCCTTCAACCCATTATGGCCTGCATCACTTCCGCTTTTTCTTAGCCGTAATTTGCTAAGAGGCAAAGCCAAATCATCTACTACGGTCAGGGAATTTTCTATAGGAATTTTCTCCTTTTCCAACCAGTATTTAAAAGCCCGGCCACTCAGGTTCATGTAGGTTGTTGGCTTTATACACACAAATATTTTTCCTTTCCATTTCACTTCAGCTGTTTCTGCCAATCTTCGGGAATTAAAAATTTCTCCATGTTTTAAAACAAAAGCACTCACAACATCATAACCTATATTGTGCCTAGTATGTTCGTATTCAATGCCCGGATTACCAAGACCAACAATTAAATACTTTGACATGTAAACGAAGATAGGGTGTAAAAATTGTAAGGTACAACGACCTTATTTTTGGGTGACAAAATTTGTTATCCTGAATAAATAAGGCTTCTGTGTCATGAACTTCTCCAAAGGAGTTCCAGATTTAAAATGAAACAGAAAATATTCCTGGTCGCTAGTTTCGGTTAATACACGGAAATTTGAAACAGTGTTTAGGGGCACAAATCTGGTAATTACATAAGATTTATACTCCGTCAAGATATTGCTGCAATTCAGCATCTGTTTTAATAAGTACATCTCTTACTTTGCTTCCCTGGTTAGGGCCTACAATACCAGCAGCTTCAAGTTGGTCCATCAACCTGCCTGCCCGGTTATAACCAAGTTTCATCCGTCGTTGCAATAAAGAAGTACTTCCACTTTGGCTTACAACTATTAATTTGGCGGCATCTTCAAAAAGAGGATCCCTGTCATTTACATCAAAGTCTTTATTTTCAAATTCTTTTTCGTCTACATATTCAGGAAGCATAAATGCCTGCGCATAGCCTTGCTGCTGGCCAATGAAATCAGTTACTTTATCAACTTCAGGTGTGTCCACGAAAGCGCATTGCAGTCGCGTAAGTTCTCCATTGTAACTGATAAGCATATCGCCCTTCCCAATTAATTGCTCGGCACCACCAATATCAAGGATGGTGCGACTATCAATTTTACTGCTCACTTTAAATGCGATACGGGCAGGGAAGTTTGCCTTGATAGTACCCGTGATAATATTTACTGAAGGCCGCTGAGTAGCAATGATCAAATGAATACCAACCGCCCTTGCAAGCTGTGCCAGCCGCGCAATTGGCATCTCCACTTCTTTGCCCGCTGTCATTATCAGATCAGCAAATTCATCAATTACCAAAACTATAAATGGTAAATACTGATGTCCTTTTTCGGGATTCAATTTCCTGGTTACGAATTTTTCATTGTATTCTTTTATGTTCCGGGTACCGGCTTCCTTCAGCAGGTCGTAACGGTTATCCATTTCAATACAGAGCGCATTAAGCGTATGGATCACTTTTTTTGTATCGGTGATAATCGCATCTTCTTCTCCCGGTAGTTTTGCCAAGAAATGTTTTTCGATTTTTGTGTAAATACTTAGCTCTACTTTCTTTGGATCAATTAAAATAAACTTCAACTGTGAAGGATGTTTTTTATATAAAAGCGAAACCAATATTGCATTCAGCCCAACAGATTTACCCTGGCCCGTAGCGCCCGCCATAAGTAAATGCGGCATAGAAGTAAGGTCAACTATGAAATTTTCATTGTCAATTTTTTTACCTATTGCTATAGGCAACGAGAAGTTATTATTCTGAAATTTTTCAGAATTTAATAAGGTCTTCATGCTTACAACCGTCTTCTTTACATTTGGAACCTCAATACCAATTGTTCCCTTTCCGGGTATGGGTGCAATGATGCGAATGCCCAGTGCAGCAAGACTTAGGGCGATATCATCTTCAAGATTTTTAATGCGCGAAATTCTCACTCCGGGTGCAGGAACTATCTCATACAAAGTAACTGTTGGGCCAACTGTTGCTGATATCTTTTGTATCTCAATATCGTAATTTTTCAACGTGTTGATGATCTGGTTCTTATTGGTTTCCAGTTCCGTTACATCCTGGATAATTTTTTCACTTCCATGTGCTTCCAGCAAATCTAATTTTGGAAATTTATAATTCCTGAGATCAAGAATGGGATCGTATGGTTGCTGAGATATTGCTTTTGGGATAACGTCGGTCTCTTCTTCAGTTTTATCAGGAACGGTTTTTACTTCCAGCATCAGGTTACCCGCCAGATCTTCCGGAAATTTTATTCTTTCTTTCTCCTTTAATTTAGGCTCCGGAATTTCTTTTGCCGCGGTTATTTCGTCAGGCTTTTCAAAAATCTGGAAATTATGGTCTACACCGTTCTCAGTCTTTAATGGATTTGTTGTGAGTGGAAATAAATATGCAGACGTAGAGTCTGCCTTTGGGAATTCGGTATCATGGGCAGTGGTACTACTTACGTCATCTGCAAGAGGAGCTTCTTTAGATATTTTTTTACTTTTATAATCGAAAGAAGGATTAAATCTCCAGATAATATAACTAAAAAACGCCGCCAGCAACAGGGCAGCGGTACCCACCTTCCCAATTACCTGCTCCAGCCAATTACTCGCCATATCACCTGCTGCGCCTCCCCATGCAAAAGGATGGCCGCTCATTAAAAAAGAGGCCGACACACTTATTACAACAAGCCCGACAATTACGTATCGAACATTACGGCTGATAGAAAATACTTTTTTAGGAGAAAATAAATTTACACCCACTACCAGGAAAAAAGTGCAGAATAAATAAGACGCTATACCAAAACCTGATCTAAAAAAAAGATCTGAAAAATAAGCACCAGCAGTTCCCAGAAGGTTAGCCATTAGTTCCGCATGGCTTGGCAATAATATTTTAGCACCTTTAAATACTTTTGACTGGTCTTCCTGCCAGGTAAATAAGTAAGAAGTGAAAGCAACAAAAAGAAAAAATGCAACCAGGATCAAAATTGTTCCTGCTATTTTATGCGAACGTTCATCTTTAAGCAATTTTTTTACTTCTATCCTTTCCTCAACATCCGCGTTCATTTTCGCAGGATCAGCAGTTTTATTTTTTTTATTCTTTTTGGTATTCGCCATTTGCCTGCAAATATAAATAAATGGTTAAAGGGAGAAACCGTTAACTTATTAAGCTATGTGAAAATTTTGGGTAATATGCTATCCCGGACTACGCTTGTTGATATAAAAAATATTTAAACGCAGGCTAATCTCCGGAACTGGTTCGTTTAAAGATGCCGAGAAATAAACAGACCCATCCGACAATAAAAAATAAACCTCCTACTGGAGTGATAGCGCCTACCCAATCGTAACCTGGTTTTACAGCGGCCTTGATGAATGTGAGTATATAGAGAGATCCGCTAAACAAAATAATCCCGGCTATAAAACATCTGCCAGACCACCTAACAAAATTGTTGGTAAATTCTTTATATAAAATACCCGATGCCAGCAAAGCAAATGCATGATAAAACTGGTAGTGTACACCTGTCTCAAAAATGTCCACTGCATAGTCAGACACATTAGCCTTAAGTGAGTGAGCGGCAAAAGCGCCAAGCGCTACCGATAAAGCGCCAATAATTGTTGCAATTTTTAAAAAGGCTTTGTGCATTTTGTATGAATTAGAGCTAAATAACTTTATTAATTTGCAGGGGAAAGAAATTGTGACACAGAATCCTCATCTAATTCATTCACATTTAGTACAACATCGGCTTGTAAATAATAGGGTTCTCTCTCCAATAGCTTGCTTTTGATAAAGTTGTTTAATTCTGATGGATTTATATCATTTAACAATGGACGTTTGTTGGTTTCCGTTAATACATTCTCAGCAATTAATTCCGGGCTTGCCTTCAAATAAATTACAATACCCTGCTTTTTCATCCATTTCAAATTATCAAAAAAGCATGGAGTACCTCCTCCGCATGCCAATATGAAATTACTTTTCTTCTCAAATTTTCTAAGATGATACCCTTCCATCTCCCTGAATTTGTCTTCTCCTTTTTTTTCAAAAATCTTTGTTATAGACATTCTGAATGCCTTCTCGATCCTGGTATCAAGATCAAAAAAAGGAATGCCAGATTTGCCTGCCCAAATTTGTCCCCAGTGTGTCTTACCACTTCCCATAAACCCGACAAGGAATAATTTAAGTGGCAAAGCGATTATTTTTTTTTTGCTTTTTTTTGCTATGGATTTAAAACCCGTAGTTTTTTTTTGTATCACCGCTGATTTTTCTTTGGAGTTACATAAGTAAATTACCGTTAAATTATTTTCGAATTTATCCCATCAGCAGGAATATTATTTAAATGCATTCAATCCAGTCACGTCCATACCGGTTATAAGCAAATGAACATCATGAGTTCCTTCATAAGTGATTACACTTTCTATATTCATCATGTGACGCATAACAGAATATTCTCCCGTAATGCCCATGCCACCCAATATTTGTCTTGCCTCACGGGCAATGTTAGCCGCAATTTCACAAGAGTTTCTTTTTGCCATGCTTACTTGTTGCGGAGTTGCTTTTCCTTCGTTCATCAAAACTCCCAGCCGCCAGTTTAGCAATTGTGCTTTTGTAATTTCTGTTATCATTTCAGCAAGTTTCTTCTGCTGAAGCTGAAATCCGCCGATTGGTCTGTCAAATTGAATTCTTTCTTTTGAATAACGTAATGCAGTATCATAACAATCCATTGCAGCGCCAACAGTGCCCCACGCAATTCCGTAACGTGCTTTGGTAAGGCAACCTAAGGGACCTTTAAGACCTTGTATGTCAGGCAAAATATTTTCCTTGGGAACTTTTACATTATCAAATACCAGTTCACCTGTTGCACTTGCACGCAGGCTCCATTTTCCATGCGTTGTTGGTGTAGTAAAACCTTCCATACCGCGTTCCACAATCAGGCCCTGGATTTCATCTTGTTCATTTTTTGCCCAAACTACAGCTACCTGAGCGAAAGGCGCATTACTGATCCACATTTTACTTCCGTTTAAAATCACGTGGTCACCTGCATCCTTAAAATTACTCAACATCCCACCTGGGTCACTTCCATGATCAGGCTCTGTAAGCCCAAAACAACCTAGCCATTCTCCACTTGCCAACTTTGGCAAAAATTTTTTTCTTTGCTCTTCAGAACCATAAGCATAGATGGGAAACATTACTAACGACCCCTGTACACTCGCAGTTGACCTTACACCACTGTCGCCTCTTTCCAGCTCCTGCATCATAAGCCCATAAGAAATATAATCCAATCCGCCGCCGCCATATTCCTGGGGGATAGTTGGCCCAAAGCAACCAAGATCTCCCAATTGCTTTACTATTTGCTCCGGAAATTCTGCCCTTTGAGCATATGTTTCTATAATTGGTGAAATCTCCTTTTTTACATAAGCCCGAACGCTTTCCCTGATCAACTTGTGCTCCTCTGTAAGTAATTCATCTACATTAAAATAATCAGGGGACTGGAAAAGGTCTTGTGCCATTATTGGTTATTATAAGTTATTCGTGTAATCTGTGCATCAAAATTCGTGTATTACCATTAAAGATAAGCCATCATTTCTGTTTGATACAGCAGGGCTACGGTTCTTGCCTCAGCGGCAAAGTTCTCGGTATTGTCTGCGTAAATAATAGCCCGGGAAGCATTCACCAACAGGCCACAATCATCATTCAGGCCATATTCCGAAACTTCTGCAAGGCTGCCTCCCTGGAAACCTACACCAGGAATAAGTAAGAAATTATCCGGTATAATTTCCCTGATAGATGCTAAATCTGATGCTTTTGTAGCACCAAATACAAACATGAGGTTTTCCTTATTCCCCCATTCACTTATTTTACTGATAACTGTTTCATATAAAAAATTTGCACCTGTTTTCAGTTGCTGGAAATCTTCGGAGCCTTTGTTACTCGTGAGACCCAAAACTATCGTCCATTTATTTTCATATTCAAGAAATGGCCGTACACTATCTGCTCCCATGTATGGGGCAACTGTTATCGCATCGAAATTCAACATTTCAAAAAAAGCTTTCGCATACCGTGAAGAGGTGTTTCCTATATCACCTCTTTTGGCGTCCGCAATTTTCAAATGTGTTGAAGGGATATAATTAACTGTTTGCTCCATGGCCTCCCAACCTTTTATTCCCATAGCTTCATAAAACGCTGTATTGATTTTATAAGCAACGCACAGGTCTTTGGTAGCATCAATAATCTGCCGGTTGAATTCGAATATTGCACCAGGCTTCGATTGCAGGCATGCGGGAATTTTGTCGATATCAGTATCAAGACCGACACATAAATATGACTTTTTTTCTTTTATCTCATCAATAAGTTGCTGTCTTGTCATAACGTTAAATTAAGCCTTGATTCTTTTTTCCATCTCCCCTGCAATTGAATGAGAATCTTCATCATTACGGCTTTTGAGATTGCTTATTATTTTTTCCCTGGTTGAGTGATCATGATTCTGGCTTAGCTTAAAAACATTATCAATATCAGAAACTTCAATTGTAAAGCCAACGATTGCTTTAACTAATCTTTCAACATATTCTTTTGGTAATTTATCAAATGCGGCCTGGCTTTCCGGGCCTTCATATTTATCAGTAATATTTTTAATTATGATCTTAGTTTGTTCTTCATCTGTAAATTTTATTTTCCCTTTTGCATGTACATCTATGTAATTCCACGTTGAGGCCACGTTTTTCTTTTCGTACCAGTTTGCACTTACATAGCAATGTGGGCCGTTGAAAATCACCAATACATTTTCATTTTGCGCAAATGCTCTATGATGAGCAGTATTCTCCATCATATGCCCGGTAAAAATTTTTTCTCCCTCATGTTCTTGTATATCCAAAGGCACATGTGTGGCGGTAGGGAAATTTCCATCACTACCAATAATGATGGCAAAAGAATTTTTCTTTATGAAATCATAAACCGACTGGTCATTTTCCTCCGTAAAATAAGGAAGCTTGTACATGAATTATTAAAAGTATTTTTTATACCCCGAAGTTATGCTCAAATGCGATCGTATAATTCATTAACCAATTATATTCTTTATAACCTGGCCAAACCGGTAAACATCTTCGAAAGTATTATAGAGGGGGGTTGGCGCTAAACGAATTACATTGGGCTCACGCCAGTCAACTATTACACTGTTGCTTTTTAGTGACTCAAAAACCTCTTTTCCTTTTTCCAGCATCAGGATAGAAACCTGGCAGCCATGCTCATCTTCATGTCGGGGTGTGATTACTTCTATCATTTTTTTTGAAGCAGATGCATTTATTTCGTCTAAAATAAACAACAGGTAAGCACTTATTTTTTTCATCTTATTGATGATATTACCAAACCCAGCCTCTTCAAAAATATCCAATGAGGCTTTATGCGCCGACATATTAAGGATCGGGGAATTACTTACCTGCCAGCCTTCCGCGGTAGGGATGGGATCGAATTCTTTCTGCATTTTAAAACGACTCTCCTTATTGGTTCCCCACCAGCCCGCCAGTCTCAGCAAAGATTTGTTAGCAACATGACAATCGTGAATAAACGCACCAGCCACCGCACCGGGACCAGAATTTAAATATTTGTAAGAACACCAGCAGGCAAAATCAACATTCCAATCATGAAGATTTAATTCAATGTTGCCAACGCCATGCGCTAAATCAAATCCACAAAAAGCTCCTGCTTCATGTGCAGCTGCAGTTATCGATTTCATCTCAAATACCTGGCCCGTATAATAATTTACTCCACCAATAATTACGACTGCCAATTCGTTCTTGTGTTGCTGAATTGCTGAAATAAAATCCTCATTTTTTATACTATTTTCTCCTTCACGAGGATTCAATTCAATTATGCAATCTTCAGGATCCAACCCTGCAAGCGAAACCTGTGATTGTAACGCATATTGATCTGAAGGAAACGCCTTAGCCTCACAAATGATTTTAAATCTTTCTTTTGTAGGTCTATAAAAAGTAGTAAGCAGCAGGTGTAAATTAATAGTAAGCTGGTTCATGACTATTATTTCTTCCTCAAGTGCACCTAAAATAGGAGCCAGCTTTTTAGGGAACATCTCATGATATTTAATCCATGGATTTCTTGCATGCACGTGGCCCTCTACGCCGTAATTAGCCCAGTCCTCCAAATCATTCAATATATATTCCTGCGCTTTTTTGGGCTGTAATCCTAGTGAATTACCCGTAAAATAGATACTTTCCTTACCCTTAACTATGGGGATGTAAAATTTATCACGGAAACTTTTTAGTGGATCTTCTTCATCCAGCCGACGTGCACAATCAAGTGTATTTTCAAAGATGTTCAATTTCTCTTCCTTTTCAGAAGTAACAGATGATCTGTCCATTTGTTTATAATTACAATTTTAAATAAAATCACCTTCAGGAAATCCGGCATGGAAATAAATTATAAAGCCCGGTATTTATTAAAGGTAACGAACCAAAAAGCTATCTCTATGTTCTTATTGCTAATATGTTTAAAAAATCATTTACTTTCCGGCCTAATCAATTTTAAAAAATGGATTTCTATTTTACCCTTGATGCTGATGGCTATGCTGAATATAAAGACAGAGGAAGCAAATTTCTTGCCTACTCTTACCCTTTAAAAAGCGCTGAGGAACTTAAAAAACATTTGCAAACGCTAAAGAAAGAACATCCGAAAGCAGTTCACTATTGTTTTGCCTACAGGTTGGGATATGATGGAAATAACCAAAGGGCAAGTGATGATGGCGAACCTGCGGGAACCGCAGGGAAACAAATACTTGGGCAAATAGATTCTAAAAATCTTACAAATACACTTATAATAGTTGTAAGGTATTTTGGAGGAACCTTGCTGGGCGTTCCGGGATTAATTAATGCATATAAAACAGCGGCGTCACTTGTTTTACAATGCACACCTATTACACAAAAAGCTGTTGAAGAAAATTATGTTTTAGAATTTGATTATACCTCCATGAATGATGTGATGCTAATATTAAAACAATACAATTGTACTATCCATAAAAATGAAACTCAGCTATTTTGCAAAATAGAAGCCGGCATTCCTAAAAATAAAAGAATTGAGGTGCTCGGTGCATTGAGCAATATCCAAAATGTGGCGGTATTGCAATAGTTAGCGATGCATTAAAAATCGTTTACTCACCATTAATTCTTTGTTGCCTTGTGTATATTTATAAAAGCCTTCACCGCTTTTGATACCAAGAAAACCCGCTGTTACCATATTTGTCAATAAAGCGCATGGAGCGTATTTCGTATTACCAAAACCTTCGTGAAGTACTTTCATGATTGAATAGCAAACATCGAGTCCAATAAAATCTGCAAGTTGTAATGGCCCCATAGGATGTGCCATACCAAGTTTCATTATAGCATCGATCTCTTCTACCCCCGCAACACCTTCATGCAGACTGAAAATAGCTTCATTAATCATTGGCATCAGGATACGGTTTGCAATAAACCCAGGATAGTCATTCACTTCACATGGTACTTTATCAATCTTTTTGGATAATTCAATTATTTGCTTTGTTACTTCTTTTGAAGTGGCATAACCATTTATAACTTCTACCAGTTTCATTACCGGCACGGGATTCATAAAATGCATGCCTATTACCTGCGAAGGACGGTTAGTTGCCGATGCGATTTTAGTTATAGATATTGATGAAGTATTTGTAGCTAAGATGCAATCTTCGGATGCCGCCTCGTCGATTTGTTTAAAAATTGAAAGCTTTAATTCAAGGTTTTCTGTAGCTGCTTCCACAACGAGATCTGCATCCCTTATACCGGCAGCAAGAGAAGTAAGTGTTGTGATATTTTTTATCGCTTCTGATTTTATTTTATCAGTAATAATACCTTTTGAAATTTGCCTGTCCAGGTTCTTGTTTATCAGATCAACGGCATTATTAAGTTGTGGCTGCGACACATCAATAAGATTTACAGCAAAACCATTTTGGGCAAACACGTGTGCGATACCGTTACCCATAGTGCCGGCACCTATTACTGCTATTGTTTGAAACATGTGAAAGAGTAGTTAAAATAAATGTTATAGAAATGTTGTCATTCGCGAAAAACGTCTTATTCCAAATTTAGGCTTTAAACCTGCCGGAAAACTATTTATCTATAAAGAAAATTTACTGATATGAAATTGCGTATTTATCTCTTAGGCATACTTGCTGCGACGTTAATATTTCTCGCTGGCTGCGGCCCGTCAGCAGTGGTAGTTCGTACACAACCTCAACCTCCTGTATATGTGAGACCGATAGCTCCCGGCCCTGGTTATATTTGGGTTGATGGTGACTGGATACACCATGGACGGCATTATAACTATCGCAAAGGTTACTGGCTAGCCCCGTCAACGCGGTACCGCCAGTATAGGCCCGGTCGTTGGCAGCAAAGGAGAAATGGATGGTATTGGATTCCCGGCCGCTGGAATTAATTAATACAGCGGTTGCCACAATCTTATTATTTTATTTCTATCGATTATGACAATCATAATTCAAGCAATCGCCGTTTTTATAAAACAACCATTGGCATCAATATTGATCACAAATAAATCCCACTTATTATGAAAAGAATTATTTTCCTACTTCTGTCATTTCTTTCCCTGAGCGCTTTTTCCCAAAAAAAATTCGACCCGAATGCTGACCATGAAAACTTTTTCAGGATTGGAGCAAAGGCTGGAGTCAACATCAATAAAATAAACGGCCAGTCTTATAAGGAAGGCTTCAATTACAATTATTTATTAGGCGGTTTTATGCAATTTAATTTTTCCAGGACTTTCGGGATACAACCAGAAGTAAATTTTGTACAATCCTCAGCAACATTTACCAATGACGCATCTGACGTGTATGATGATATATTCAGGGATGCATCACAAAGAAAAGCTAAGCTTGATTATATCAAAGTACCTGTGTTGCTCAATGTAAATATCGGTCCAAGCAAAAGAGTAAAACTCCAATTTGGCCCCCAGTTTGGAGGATTACTAAACCAAACAGTTGACAGCCTGCAAAACAATGGAAACATTTTCAAGAAATCAGACCTGGCAGCTGTTGGTGGCTTATGGATACAAATTCCATTCATCAATCTCGGCGCCCGGTATGAACTCGGACTTAACAACCTGAACGATATAGACAATCAACAAAAATGGAAAAGCCAGGCTTTTACAATATTCGTTGGCTTCACGTTCTAACTCCATATATATCGGTTTTTATTTTTTGCCCGTCTAATCAACGGGCTTTTTTTGTACATTCATCAATTCATAAGTTAATTTCTATGAATAAAATAGCTATTGAAAATTTATTCCTTATAGATATTGAAACCGTATCCGGGATGGAGCGATTTCAACTTCTGAGCGATGAGTGGAAAGAACTATGGACCGAAAAGATTTTGAAAAACCTTCCTCCAAATACCACAGCGGAAGAATATTACCCAATGCGGGCGGCGATCCTTGCCGAGTTTGCAAAAGTGGTTTGTATTAGCACGGGCTATTTTAAAAAAGAAAATGATAACTGGCAACTTCGCATAAAGTCATTTTATTCAGAGAATGAAAAGGAGGTGCTTGATGGCTTCGCTAAGACTCTTAAGCAATTGCATTCAAAAAATTCCAAATGGATTTTTACC
Source organism: Chitinophagaceae bacterium (assembly GCA_046593045.1). Taxonomy (GTDB): domain Bacteria; phylum Bacteroidota; class Bacteroidia; order Chitinophagales; family Chitinophagaceae; genus Ginsengibacter. Next base: position 11,752 of record JBKJRY010000034.1, read on the forward strand.
GGGCACAATATAAAAGAATTCGATATTCCTTTTTTGTCCAGGAGAATGCTGGTGAACAATGTTTCTATACCATCTTACATTGATTTTCAAAATATGAAACCATGGGATACACCGGTTTTGGATACGCTGCATCTCTGGCGGTTTGGAGATTATAAACATTATACATCTTTAAAATTGCTCGCCGCTACGCTCGGAGTTCCGTCACCGAAAGATGACATTGACGGAAGTAAAGTTGGAGAAGTCTTCTGGGTAGAAAAAAACCTGGAACGCATTGCTAGTTACTGTGGGAAGGATGTTGCAACAGTTGCGAACGTGATCCTCAGATTTAAAAATTTACCCTTGCTTACAGAAGAGCAAATAGTTTTTTGCTGATTAACATTTCTTGCCAGGAAAAATATTCGTCAGTCCGCATGGAAGCGAACAGGACTTAGTGTGCAATTTCCTGTAAGTCTATAATTTTTCCTTTTCATTGGTCAAGACATTTATCACTTCAAGTCCCTTAATCAATTCAAGTCGTTGTTCCCCTGAAAGAAATGTAAGTGAATGACCCTGATTTCTACTTTCCCTAAATAGGCTCTCTTTGTATGCTGATTTTACAGAAAGTTCTTTTACTTTTTCGTTTAATAAATCTCTCCTAACAAAAAAAGCGTTATTCCCCGAAAGCGTACATCCAACAAGAGCATATCCCTTCTTAGTAGCTACCTCATTAAGTGCACTTAATGATGCACCAAAAAATAAATTACTATAATGGGCTTTAGTCCTTATGAAATCTTTCCTGTAAGGCACAGTTATGGCTCTTTCTAATCCGAATACACTATTATATTCTATTATAATTATTGAGGGGTTTAGCTTTGTAAAATCTATTTCATTTAGAATATAATAATCATTCCCATCAATATCAATGGATAAAAGCCCAATGTTTGACAAACCACTTTCAGATAATAATTGGTTTATATTATCTTTATCTATGAATACTGATTTATTTGTGAGGCTATATTTCCAATACCAATTCCGGCCCTTTAATCTTTTAATTTCTTCGACTGAAGCATCCATTATAAAACCCGCCCAGTTGTTATTCATCATTAAAAAGCGGGTATTACTCTCATCATAATTTTGAACTCCGAATTCGATAAAAGTATTATTTTGAATAAAGATATTTTTTATCAGATATTGGATAATTCCATCATCCCCCCATTGGCTAAATATTTTGAATTCGTGATCATTGATGTTTATTGAATTCATTGAATATTGTTGCTTTGATAACATTGAACCGATGGCCAACAAAGTTGTTTCTGCTTTGTCGTCTGTTAGTAATGCGATTGAATTGCCAATGAAGTTTTTAACTCCCTTTAATTTGCTTTTTACCATAGTTATTTGCTTTTTCTCGTTTGAATTGCACAAGAATAATTATTTGGCACAGGTTTAAACTTCCTCGTCTTGATTCCCAATGGTCTAATATTCGTTTTTTGTATTATTGCCCCGACAATATAAAAGTCCATTTGAACAAAAACTGCTAATCCTTTCCATCTTATCAATGCAATCTCTTTATCCTACTTGCAAAAAAAGTTCCACAAATGGAACTTTTTTAAAAAAACATATCTTTTAGTATTATGCTTCTAATTCTGCATAGGAGCTTACCGGTTCGCAGGTGCAAATTAAATTTCTGTCACCGTAAGTATTATTTACCCTGCTCACACTTGCCCAGAATTTATTTTGTCTTACAAATTCCAAAGGATAGGCGGCAGCACTCCTTGAATACTTATGTTTCCATTCATCAGCCGTTACAACAGCTAAAGTATGAGGGGAATTTTTTAAGACATTATCTGTCTTGTCTGCCTGCCCATTTTCAATTGACTTTATTTCTTCATAAATATTAATAAGCGAATCGCAAAACCTGTCAAGCTCCGCTTTATTTTCGCTCTCGGTAGGTTCTATCATTATTGTTCCGGCCACAGGAAAACTCAATGTAGGTGCATGAAAGCCATAATCCATAAGCCTTTTAGCCACATCCTCCGCTTCAATCCCCGCAGAACTTTTAAAAGGCCTGAGGTCAACAATAAATTCATGCGCACATGTTCCGCCTTTACCTGTATATAATATTTTATAATACTTTTTTAATCTTGCCTTCATGTAATTCGCATTCAGAATTGCGTACTC
>JBKJRY010000038.1:0-2837 GCA_046593045.1 Chitinophagaceae bacterium
TACCTGAACTTGCATATCTTATGTTTTTGACAATTCGTAAGTTCACCTATTTAGGTGAAAATAAAATAAGCCTCTTTTCCACGCTATGTGCAGAACTGAGGCTTATTTAGTCATATAGTTTGCGATATTGAGGATATTATATAAACGATAAAGAAAGTAATTTCACAATCCAACCATACCTGTAAAGAAACCCGTCATGAAAAAAAATATAATTTTAATTGTTTCCTTTATTCTGCTAGGCTATATCTCTGATGCTCAAACTCCTGGTAACTCGCAAACAAGAATGGTTTTACCAAACGGATGGGGGCTTACTCCTGCAGGGCATGGCTACCTTCTTGGCGACCTCCCTTTAAATATTGCGATAAGCAAATCAAAACATTTACTGGCTGTAACTAATAACGGGCAAAGCACTCAAAGTATCCAGCTAATTGATGCCGCATCAGAAAAAATTCTGGATAATATTGAAGTGGCCAAAGCATGGGTCGGATTAAAGTTTAGTGAAGATGAAAAATTTCTCTATGCTTCCGGTGGAAATGATAACTGGATAATAAAATATGCAATAAAAAACAATAAACTCATCCTGGCGGATTCAATAAAGCTTGGAGAAAAGTGGCCTAACAGAATCTCACCTGCGGGAATAGATATTGATGATAAAAAAAATATACTGTATGTAGTTACAAAAGATAATAACTCATTGTACCTGCTAAATCTCAGAACTAAAAAGATTATCGGGCAATATTCTTTAGATGCAGAAGCCTATACTTGCATGCTTTCGCCGGATAAAGATGAATTGTACATCACATGCTGGGGTCGCGATAAGCTGGTTGTTTTTAATACGCTTACAAAGACATTTACTGATAAAATAAATGTAGGCAATCATCCTAACGACATTTGCTTAAATGAAAACGGTAACTATTTATTTGTGGCCAATGCCAACGACAACTCTGTGTCGGTAATAGATGTTCCTTCAAAAAAAGTAATCGAAACATTAACGACATCCATATACCCCAATGCGCCACAAGGCTCAACAACTAATGGGCTTGCGTTAAGCCCTGATGAAAAAACTTTATACATTGCCAATGCAGATAACAATTGCCTTTCAGTATTTGATATAAGCCAGCCCGGAAAAAGTATTTCAAAAGGCTTTATTCCCACGGGCTGGTACCCTACATGTGTAAAAGCAATTGACAATAGAATTTTTGTAACTAACGGCAAAGGGTTTTCTTCATTCGCAAATCCAAATGGGCCTGATCCATTTGAAAAAAATGAGCAACTTGAATACCAGCAGGGCGATACGGCAAAATTAAAAGCGGTACAATATATTGGCGGATTATTTATAGGAACAATGTCAATTATTAAAGTTCCGGATGCAGAACAGCTTGCATCTTATTCGCAACAAGTATATCAAAACACACCTTATACAAAAGAAAGAGAATCTGTTTCCCAGGGGGAAGAAGGTAATCCTATTCCCCGAAAAATAGGAGATGCTTCACCAATAAAACACGTTTTTTATATAATAAAAGAAAACCGTACTTACGACCAGGTACTTGGCGATATGAAAGAAGGAAATGGTGATACCAGTCTTGTTTTATTTGGAGAAAAAATTACACCCAACCAGCACAAACTGGCAAGAGACCTTGTGCTGCTGGATAATTTCTATGTAGACGCTGAGGTGAGTGCTGACGGGCATAACTGGAGCATGGGCGCTTATGCAAATGATTATCTTGAAAAAAACTGGGTCACAAGTTATGGCGGCCGTGGTGGCACTTATGATGGGGAAGGAACTCGTGAAATAGCCAATAACAAAAACGGATTCATTTGGGACAATTGCAAAAGAGCGGGTGTAAGCTATAGAACTTATGGTGAATTTGCTGATCACTACAAGCCTAACATACCGGTTCTAATAGATCATTTCTGCCCTTACTATACAAGTTGGGATCAAAGTGTGCGTGACACAACCAGGGTAGGCCAATGGAAAAGAGACTTCGACTCAATGGTGAGTATAAATGCATTACCGCAACTTAACACATTGAGACTTATCAATGACCATACTGAAGGACTAGCCAAGGGGAGACCAACGCCATTTGCCCATACAGCAGATAACGATCTTGCAGTGGGAATGTTTATAGATTACTTAAGCAAGAGTCCCGTGTGGAAAGAAAGCGTTGTTTTTGTATTGGAAGATGACGCCCAGGATGGACCCGACCATGTAGATGCCCACAGGAGCCCTGTTTATATCGCAGGCCCGTTTGTTAAAAGAAATTTTATCGACCATACACCTTATACTACATCCGGTGTACTTAGAACCATTGAACTGATCCTGGGGCTGCCACCCATGAGCCAGTATGATGCCGCTGCCACTCCTCTCTGGCGATGCTTTACATCAACACCAAATGAAAGCGCTTATAATTATTTACCGGCGCAGGTTGATATAACTGAAAAAAATACAGCGGTAAACGAGCTCTCTGAAAAAAGCGCGGCATTTAATTTTACAAAAGAAGATGCCGTGAACGATGCGGAGTTCAATGAAGTATTATGGAAAGGGATAAAAGGTATGAACAGCATAGTACCATCTCCTAAAAGAGCTGCATTTTTAAGTGTGAGAAAAGATGGGAAAGATGATGATGATTGAAACCCTCATCCAACTTTTTTGAGAGACGGGCAATGATTTTTCGTTTAATGAAAGGGCTACTATTAATCGTTTAGATATTTAGTCTGTGAAAAATCACTACGCAGCATATTTGACGTGGGTTGCGTGAAAATATTTTTGTACTTGCTTTTTATCATTTTTCCTTTTGTTCATAAATTCTTCAACATTGTTTTTCATCTGAGCCTTG
>JBKJRY010000043.1:0-3266 GCA_046593045.1 Chitinophagaceae bacterium
CAGCGAGATAACTACAGAAATTGAATCAAAACTTACTTTCCTTGATGACAGTGCAGTATTGATGCAATTTCTGTAGTTATCTCGCTGCCCTCCAGTTTACTTTTAATTTGCAGGCCGTTCAATACTTTTCCTGTTGTATTTGAAATTACTACTGCTCCCTTCAAGGTTTTATTTGTATTAATCAAAACTATATAGAGCAGTGTTGGATCCTCTGTAATTATCTCCACTGGCCTTTCGGGAAAGATAAGGCTGGCTGTTGTTTGAAAACCTCCACATATATACAATTCATTTAATCCCTTTTTAAGCATGAAAGGAATATACAACCAACCCGAGCCATAAGGATCACCAGGATGAGGCTCACCATTGAAAAAAAAACTATTGCCTTTAATATTCAGCAATGCCGGTTGGGCTTTTTATGAATTGTAAGTAAGGTAAAGATAGTTACCTCCAAACCTTCTTTCTCTCCCCCTTTGTGGACTTACCACTGGCCTTAGCCTGTTGAGGCTATCCGTAACAACCCACTGCCAGGTCAGCGTGTCTGCATCTTCATCCATACCTAAAGATGTACCTTCAACTGGTGTTATCAAATTACCGGTATAAAGCTGGTAAGCCAATATATCTGTGACTATAGCTTCACGGCCATAATGCGCCGGTGCATTTACAAGAAGTCCCTTTTTAAAATATACTGTATCCTGGGAAAAGGATTTTAAAGAGAAGAAAAAGATAAACAGGGATAAAAAAAACTTCAATTTTTTCATAGTGGCGCTTTAAAAAATTTAAGCATGGAAATCAATTGCTAAAGAACCTATTTCTCAGATAGCATCTCATTAATGGCAAAATTCCAATTACTGCCCGAATTTTACAACGCAAAATTACGTAAGTCAATTTTTTTCCTGAGCACGCCGGCTTTATCGTATTCGTAAACTCGTAGAATGCATACAGTTATTCTGAAATTCGTCTATAGTAATTATACTAAATCGACCTGGCTATGGTTTAGTGCAGATAATCTTTTTATACATGAAAACATTTCTTATTTCCCTTGCAGTATTACTTTTATTTTCTGCCAACAGCTTTGCACAAACGCCTGGAATTATTGTGCGTCCCGCCGGAAGCAACGGCCCTGCTGTGTTAGATCCGGACGTCAATGGCTATACGTCTATAAGCACATCGGGCTTTGACGGTAATGATATTTCAAACAGTGAAATAGCTTATAAAACGGTACCCCCTGTAGTTTCTGAACCGACGGGAGATTTGCTAAGAGGACCCAGTGGAAAATACAGTGATATAGTAAGGACATTTGATGGAAGCGGATTTTATTTATTTAATGATGGGACTAATTTTTTATGCCGCTTACGGATAGGGGGCGTTGTGAGCGGATCAAAAGGCTATAGTATTCTCCTCGACACAGACTCTAAATTTGGCAATACCGGCGCATATGCCGATCCAAATTACCAGGCTGCAACCACAGGAGTAAATGGCAACCCGGGATTTGAGCTGGAGATAGTTCTTGAAACCAATTTCAGGATAGCCATATACAATGTGGATGGAACAAGTAATCCTGTCTTTATAACTTCTTACCCCATCAGCACTAATTCTCAAATTTCAATTGCAGCTACTAATGATGGAGGAGACCCGGATTATTTTTACGATTTCTATGTCCCGTTTTCAGCTATGGGTATTACTGCTTCCACGCCGTTAATAGCAACGGCTACAACAGTAATGGCTCCTCAGCCGGCAATGGGAGGCCCCAAGTCTGACATCTATGGACTTTCCGGAACAGATTATATGACGGGCTGGACCATAGGAATTTTAAGCCAGCCCCCTTTCACTATGAATAGTATTTCCTTAGCGGGCAGCGGGCCCGGTGCAATTTGTACCGCTCCTCCGGTTCTTAACGGACCTATCGTTCCAACTGCCACTTCGGTTACCGGTACCTGGATAAAATCATCTTACTCGGTAAATTCTACCCCCATCATCATCCTTTATAAAGGAGCAACAGCCATAGGAACAACCACAGTAACAACAGGAAACACCTGGACTATCAATGTCTCGGGGCTTGCCAACAGTGACGTGATTACTGCAAAAGCTACGGCTACCGGGGAATCCATGTGCCTTTCAAGCAATTCAGTAGTTGTAAATGCATGTAATGCTTCCAACAGCCCGGCAAAACCCATACTGACGTGTACGAGTGGGAGCAAAGGTATAAACGGAACCAATATTAGTTCCGGCTGGACGGTAAATGTTGATAACATAACAAGGAACGTTCAAAATAATAGTGTAACCAACACTGGAGGACTGTTCGGTTCTAATACGGGCTCAAGTCCTAATATTACCTGGCAATATTCAGGAGGGTGCAGCACAGGTGCACCACTTACTTCAGGCTCTTACAAAATTTACTACACTGATAACGCGACTGGTTGTAATTCCCAGCCAACCTATTTCTGCGCTGCAGGAAACGGCCCTAATGTCCTGGCTGGCTCTGTAGCAGCGCCTACTATTACCACGCCTTCCAATGCTGTATTTACACCTGCCACTACAACCATTTTAGGAACTACCACTGCCTCTGCGACACTATATTTATATGTGAATGGGCAGATGATTAAAACCATTACTGCAACATCAGTCGGAGTATTTAGTTTTTCTAATCTTAGTTTGTTAGCAGGCCAGCAATTTTATATAGTTGGAGAGTTAAATTCCGGGACTGTAGGCACAAGCTATTGTGCAACTTCCACCTCAACCTACACTGTTTCCTGCTTTACAAATCCTCCGGTTATAAGTGCAAACAGCAGCAATGCAATTACAGCGGGATCTGCTGTTTCTGGTACCTGTTCAGAAGCAATCGGCATATTAATAAGAGTGTATACTTCTTCAGATGCCTTAGTTGCCACAACACCCGTTCAAAATAATGGTACCTGGTCAACTGCTAACGCAGGAACAACACCTTCTGCTTATACCGCCGTAACAGGCACTTCCTACTACGCTAATGCGCAAAACGGAACGTGTGGTGTAAGTTCTATTTCTTCAACTGTATCAACAGCCAACGCAACCAACTCTGCTCGTTGTGGCACTTTGCCGGTATCCGTGGCAGAAAACGCAACCTCGGTTTCAGGAACACTAAGTGGCTCTGCAGTGGCAGGTACAGTGGTTACATTATTAATCGTTTAGATATTTAGTCTGTGAAAAATCACTACGCAGCATATTTGACGTGGGTTGCGTGAAAATATTTTTGTACTTGCTTTTTATCATTTTTCCTTTTGTTCATAAAT
>JBKJRY010000056.1:0-9798 GCA_046593045.1 Chitinophagaceae bacterium
AAGCTGAGGCTCCGATCACCAACATCCCTGTAACCAGGTTGGCAGTGAAGCCCTGCCCGTTATTAAATTTTGAAATCCTGCAACTCATGGTCTCAGCCACTTTTGCAGCATTCAAAATGCCGCCAACAGCCATCGCAATAGCAACGATACTTACATACACGGGGATATGAAACAATTTGGTAATAAGCAAAAGCGAAATAAGTTTAGGGGTATCATTCAACCCCCGTGCAAAGGAAACAATCGCTGCACTTCCATAATGCAGATTGTTGAGCAGGGATTGAGCCTCTATTCCTACCAGTTTTCCCTGGTACAGCTTCCTGCAATCTTCCATACTGCCGGAAGCCATTTCATATGAAGGCAACCCCATAAAATTATCAGATACTCCGGCAATCGCCGGAACAGGCTGCCATTTATTTCCTATACACACACAGGATTCTTCGGTAATACCGGCAGCCTTGCGACCGGCATGGAAAAATCTATACAAAACATTACTCAGAACAACAGCTATTACCGGGCTTAGGATTAAAGGAAGAAAAAATATTTTTCCAAGGATATAAAAATTTACTCCCGTATCAACAGCCAGTAACCCGGCACCTGTTAAAGCCCCCAACAAACTATGGGTTGTAGATATAGGAAATCCCAGGCGTGTTGCTAGTAGTACTGTTGAAAAGGCAGCTAGGGCAATCGCAAGTACAAATCCGGTTGACTGGATAATATTATCCGGTACCAATCCTTTACCTGAAAAATTTTTGATGAGCGCTGTAGCTAAAAAAAAAGAGCAGAGAGACCCTGCAAAAGTGGCTGCCGTCGTAAGTATGAGCGCAGATCTGTAAGATAAGGTTGCGCTGCCCCATAAAGTGGCTACACCTTTAAAATTATCATTTGCTCCATTGGCAAAGGCAAGTAATACAACAGCGAGAAAAATTAAAATCAGCATAGATATTGATGTATTTTAATCAGGCTACTGCTCCTCCACAACTGCTTCCAGATCCTGCAGTGCATCCATAGCAATGCTGTCCAATAATAATTTCCCGGTTATGTAACTCTTCGCTATTAAAATGACTAATATGCCCGCTGGCAGAATTCACTTTTAATTCCAGCATCTGGTTAAAATCACAATCATACAGATAACCATCCCAACCGATAGAAATGGTATTACGGCACATAACATTTGCAGCAGCAACCGGGTTGTAAGCATTTACCAATTTCTCCATATACTTTTCATAGTTATCAGTTTGTATAAGATAATCTAAATAGCGGCTGATGGGAAGGTTGGTAATTGCAAATAAATGATTGAAACAAATACCATATTTATTCATTAAAGCTTCTTTGTACTCCCTTTCAAGCAATGCCTGCGATGGCGGCAAAAAAGCACCTGCCGGATTATAGACAAGATTTAAAACCAAACCTGTTTCTTCTCTTCCATATCCAACTTCGTTTAGCATGTTCAGCGCTTTGATGCTGTCTTCAAAAACACCATTGCCCCGCTGCCTGTCTGTTCTGTCCTGTGAATAAAATGGCAATGAAGAAACGACTTCTATATTGTGTTGTTTATAAAATTGCGGAAGGTCATAATATTTTTTATTGGCAAGAATGATGGTAAGATTACAACGCACAATCACATGCCTGTTTAATTGTTTTATTTCTTCAACAAACCACCTGAAGTTTGGGTTCATTTCAGGAGCGCCGCCAGTGAGATCAACTGTTTGTAGCCGGGGATTATTTTGTAATACTTTAATACATTGCAACATTGTTTCCCTGGTCATAATCTCTCTGCGGTCGGGACCGGCATCTACGTGACAGTGCCTGCAGGTTTGATTGCACATCTTACCAATGTTTACCTGGAATATTTCTATTTGCGTTGGCTTTAAAGGATACAAGTCGGATTGCTCCAGTTTTTGCTGGAAAGGAACCAAAGCAAAATCGCCATTTTGTCCATGTTCAATAATCCCAATTTGTTTATGGGCATCGGCAAGAATACTATGTTGTGCTTTTAAAGATTTTATCATCACATTGCTATTTTTTTTACCTTATTCATCGTTTTAGTAGAGCGCATTGCTGTGACTGCACAGCATGATTTTATTGTCCATTATAATCACACCATCTTTTATTTTTATTTTTAAAAGATATTTGAGTATTTGATGCTACGGAAATACCCATAGTGATGACGAGAGCTAAAATTGCTTTCCTCTTTTTTTAATTATAAATGTTACTGCAAAAAATTAGTCGCTAAATTGTATGAAACCTGACAAGCTCCAAATAAAATTTTCATTTTGATTAGAATTTATTTCTTTTCATTATCATAAAATTTCACCTTCCGCCACTTTCAATGCAAATTGTGCTTTGTTATATTCTGAAGCTGCTTTTAAATAATCAACCTGTGCCTGTAAATAAAATTGTTGGGCCTGGAAAACTTCAAGCGGCTTTACAGTCCCTAATTTTTGCCGTTCAATACTTTGGTTCATGGCTTCGGCAGTAAGTTGTAAGGCTTCTTTGGCAATTTTAATTTGCTCACCCGTTATTTGCAACTGTGCTTCTGCTGATGTTGTTTCCTGGCGATATTGATTTTTAAATTGGGCAACTGCATTCTGCTGCAAGGCAATTTTAGAGTTCCATTGCTTGAGATCTCCTTTGTAAAAAAGCCTGCCAAGAGGGATAGTCCACATTAATGATGCATTTATCTGATACGTGTTATAAAGAGAGGCAGAATAAGCACCAAATTCTCCATTGCCAAATCCAAAACTCAGTTTTGGTAACAACAATCCTTGGTTAATAGCCTTCCTGGAAGTTTGAAAGGATTTAAGTTCTGCGTTTAGCCCTGCATATTCCGGACGCTTTGTAAACCCGGCTAAATCGGCCGGTTGAACAGTAATTGAAAGAGGAACCAGGGAAGTGTTAGCGCTAATGAGGCTGATACTGCCTTCTAAATTTAGGAGATTTGCTAAAAGGGCTGATTGCTTTTGCCATTCAAGTTTTGACTGTAGCAAAGAAATTTTCACGTGGTTTAAATTGCTTTGTGCCAGCAAATATTCCGATTGATAGCGCAAACCGGCATCTACCTGTATTTTTATTTGTTGTGAAAGAGAGTCAGATTGGTTGACTAAAGCCAATAGAAACGAATATTCCAGCTGATGTGACTGCAAATCAAAATAGGTTTCGATAGCATTCAGAATCACTTTATTTTTTTGCGCTGTACTGAAGAAATTTGCAGCATCAGCATTTTGCCTGGCTGCCAATGTTTGATAAATTCCTTTGCCAAAATCAATTGCTGCTCTTATATTTAAGCCTGCCCAAAGGTAATTTTGTTTTACGTCTGTAAATATTTTTCCATCAGTATTCATGGCAGCTCCGCTTAAGTAATGCGTTGCAGCTCCCGTTTCAATATCCGGTAACCACCATTGACTTGCTTTGCTTTGATTTGCAAGAGCCTGCCGGTATTTCAACTGGTATTCCTGAACCGTTAAATTATTTGCCCCGGCTAATTTTAAAACGGTTTCAAGATTTACAGGAAAGGTTTGTTGCGCATTTGCATTCATCGTTGTTATCGTCAAAATGATAAAAACGCAAAATATTTTATGTATACTTTTCATGGATTGCATTTTAATTGTTGGTTGATGATTTTATTTGAACCGTGGCCCCATCACTGCAAAACTCTTTTCCCTTTATCACCACCTGGTCACCGGGTTTAATAGCAGCGTCCAATAATTCGGTAAATTTTTCATCGTGTAATCCGGTTACTACATTCACTTTGCTTGCTTTGTTATTATCAATAACATAAACAAAAGACTGCCCGTTGATATTCCCAATAGCTTCGTTCGGAACAGACAATGCTTCCTTATGGCCGCTAATTTGTAGTGTTGCTTTTGCATACATTCCCGGCCGTATTTTTAGATCTGTATTTGGTAAATCTATTTCCACTTTCATGGTTTTGGTTTCATCACTCAGCCCATAGGCAATTCGCGTAACATTGGCCGTATAATTCCCATTAACCATTTCAGGGAAGATAATAGTGGCGCCTGTTTTTTGTGAGATCATTGGGGCATCCGATTCAGGTACCTTAAATGTTATCCGAATCGGTATTAAACTTTGGATTTCAAACAATGGCATTGCATTGGCACTATTTAAACCATTTTGAATAATGGCTCCTTTATCTGCCAAACGATTTACAATTACTCCTGCGAATGGAGCTTTGACGGCTAAGTAACTGATTTGTAAATTAACAGCACTTAACTGCGCAGCCAGGCTTTGAAAGTCAGCTTCCGCCTTGTCTGTTTCAGTGGTGAGTAAAGCCTTTGCGCTTTCATACTCCGCTTTAGTTTTTTCAACATCAGCAATCGTAGTTAGCTGAGGAGTCTTTTCATAAATACCATTGAGTCGATCATAAATCCATTTCTTGCCGGCCATATCTGCTCCTGTTGGTGTACTAAACGGGCTTTTGGAATAACGATTATATAGCGTTTTCTTTTCCTTTAAAAGAGCTTCTAATTTGGGTTTTTGACTGTATAGGTCAGGGTTTTGAAGAACCGCTAGTGTTTGCCCTTCTTTTACAAAACTGCCTATGTCGGTTTTTAATTGTTGAATAAAGCCATCCGTCATCGCATACAATTTTACTTGTTGGTTGGGCTGTGCGGTCCCGCTTATTTGAAGGTTGGCATCAAACGGATGCGTTTCAGGATGGGCGACTAAAACCATGGGAGTGTTTCTTACTACCTCTTTCTTTTGATTGCCATTATTATTTCCGCAGGAAGAAAGCAATAGCACTAAAAGAGAAATGAAGATTGAGTTGATATGATTAAGTTTCATTTTAATTTGAAATTTTATTTAATAAAAAGTTTGGCTAACAGCAATTTTTATCCGCTTGAACAGATGGGCATTTTACACTTCCGTAACTGCAATAAACACAACAATCTCCTTGCTTTGGTCTGATTCTTGTTTTGCAATTTTCGCACTTGTAAAAAATACACAGGGATCTGTCGGCATTCTTTCTTCCTTCTCAAATCCACATTCCCGGCACTTAATTATGGACTGAAGTTTGATTTCATTATTCATTTTAATTGTATGTTTTTATTGGACAAATAAAATAAAACCGGCACTACAAAAAGTGAAAGAACTGTGGCAGCTAATACACCCCCGATGATTGCTCTTGCCAGCGGAACATTTGCTTCACCTCCGGTTTCATAACCTATAGCCATTGGCAGTAATGCAAAAACAGTTACCACCGCAGTCATAATGATTGGCCGGAAACGATTGCCAGCACCTTCTTTTATAGCTTCTTCCAAAGGCTTCCCTTCTTTAAAAAGATGGCTCATTTTGTCGACCAGCAAATTGCTGTATGCCACTGTAATGCCCACCATCATTATTATTCCCATCATGGATTGAATATTAAGATAGGTATTGGTTGCAAGGAGCATTGCTGTTACACCAATCAGTCCAAGCGGAATTACGGCGATAATAATTAATGGTAATTTGAAGGATCGTAACAATGGAACGATTACCAGGTACACCAAAAGAATAGCCAATGCAAGGCCTAAGCCTAAATCGCCAAATCCTTCATTCATGCTTTGTACTTCCCCCCTTGTTGTGATGGTATATCCTTCTGGTAAACTTTTTATGATGCCTGATAGCTTATTTTTTATTTCTGCAGCCACAGAGCCTATATCCCTTCCCTCCACATTTGAAAATACGTCAGTTACTCTTTGAATATTCCGATGATTGATTTCTATGGGTGCAGAAGAAAGCGAGGTGGTAGCAATATTTCTAAGTAGGGTAATCTTGCCGGATGTTCCATTTAAAGAAATATTTTCTAAAGCCTGGGGATTATCCAGATCCGCTTCCGGGTAGGTAACGCCGACAAAATAGTGGTTACCATTTTTATCATCAATCCAAAAAGAAGGTTTAAAATTGACTGATGAATTTAATGCAGCAACCGTATTTTTTACTACATCCTCGGCGTTGATACCTAACTGTGCTGCCTTGGTTCTGTCAATATCAAGTTTAATTTCAGGATGATCATAACGCTGTTGAATTCTTACATCTTCTGTGCCTTTTATATTTTGCACAACATCCCGAACCTGTACTGCTATGTCATGGGATTTTTGTAAATCATTTCCTGTTACCTGGATATCGATTGGCGATGGCAAACCAAAATTTAAAGCGGTGGTTATAATTCCTCCTGTATTGAAAATAAATTGTACGCCGGGAAATTTTTCTTTAAGATTTACCCGTAATTGTTTTACATATCCTGTTGTGCTTGTTGAATGATGTTCATTCAATTGAACGGAAATAGTTGCATCCTGGGTTCCCGAATTAGGCGTATAAGCGGCAGGCCAGTCATTCAGTACTCCTATATTTGAAATAATAATTTTTCCATCTGAACCCAATTGCTGTTTAATATAATTTTCAATTTCCACAACTGTTTTTTCCGTTTGTGTTATTGCTGTGCCGCTTTCCATTCTCACATCAATGGAAATTTGCCCCACATCCATTTGCGGAAAAAGCTCTGTTTCCAATCTGCTAAAACCAAACATGGAAATAACGAACAGCAATGCTACGCCTCCCAATACCCACCATCGGTATCGTAATGCGTTATCAATACTTTTTACATAGCGATGTGTAAGGTTGGTAACACCTTTTTCAAATCTGCCAATAAATCCCTTCGGCTGTTCCAAGCCGTTAGCCATGCGATTTTTGAAAAGTGCTGCGGCCATGATGGGGACTAAAGTCATTGAAAAAAATCTTGAGCCAATCATTGCCAACGATACAACAATTGCCAAAGGTGTAAATAGGTATTTTGAAATACCGGTAAGAAATATTATTGGAAAGAAAACAATGATTATCGTTAAGGTAGTTACTAATACAGGCATGGCCACTTCCTTTGCACCGTCAAAAGCCGCCTGCTCTGAAGTTTTACCCAGTTTTAAATGTTTGTCAATATTTTCTATCACCACAATACTATCGTCCACCAGCAAACCTATGGCCAATGCAATACCACCTAAAGTCATACTATTGATTGTGTCACCGGTAAAATACAATCCAATAAAAGCAAACATGATGGAAAGCGGAATGCTCAGTACAACAATAAATGTAGAGCGGATGCTTCCCAGGAAAAGAAACAATGCAAGTGATACCAAAATTAATCCTGTAATTCCTTCTTTCATTAAGCCATTGATGGAATTGCGTACATAAGCTGACTGGTCAAGTACCACATCAAGATTTACTGATTTTGGTAATCTTGCTTTTAGTTCTTTGAGCTTACTCTTTATTCCTTCTACAGCAGCTATGGTGTTGCCGCCTGTTCTTTTATAAATGGGGATATAGACCTGTCTTTTACCATTTATATGAACCACATTCGTTTGAATGGCGCTGGCATCTTTTGCATAGCCAATATCTTTTAAAAAAACCGGTGATCCATCTTCGGCCATTTTAACAACGATGTTGTTGAAATCATCCACTTTAGGTAACATACCATTTACATTCACGCTATAGTTCATGTTGCCAATGTTTATATCACCAGTGGGGATCATGACATTGTTTTTTTGCACGGCATTCACCACATCTGTTTGCGTAAGATTGTATGCCTGCAATTTATCCGGATACACATACATATAAATTCTCCGCAGCTTTCCGCCATACACAGCAGGCGCAATCACTCCTGGCACAGATCCCAATAAATTACGCAACTGGAAATAGGCAATATCATACAACCCTTTTTCTGAAAGACTGTCACTGCTGACTGCCAACAGTGTTAATGGAATAGAGGCTGAAGGATCAAAAGGCATTACCATTGGTGGTATCGTGCCTGGAGGCAGATAGTATAAATCTGACATCGCCAATGAAGTAACCTGGGATAAGGCTGTATTCGGATCAATATCTTCCGTAAAAAAATCCTTAACAATGCTTACCCCAATCATGCTCTTACTTTCCTGGCGGGCAATTCCATTTGACTGCCCGGTCCATCTTTCTATCCGGCTGGTGATGTCCTTTTCCATTACTTCGGCCGGCATGCCCGGGTAAAGTGTCAGCACCTGTACTGCCGACGTTTTGTAGTTGGGTAATATATCCACCGGCAACTTTTTTATAGCTACGATGCTGATCACCGCAATCAATAATGACAGGACTATAATCAGGTATTTATTTTTAAATGCTAATTGTAACATTTGTATTTTTTGTTAATCGTTTAAATAAAATAACATCCTTTCGCAATGGCAAAAGAATAGTAACAGGTAAAAAATTATTTACCAGTATTGATTAACAAAAAGGTGGGCCACGAAGTGATTTAGTACATAATGGAGGTCCGCCGCGACAGGAGAATACGTGAAGCTGATGTTTACTGGCCGGAACAATAATTACCCGTAAATCTTCAACTACGGGAAGATCAAATAAGTAATCCGAAAAATTATTGAAAGAATAGTCTTGTTGCTGAAATTGCTTTTCGAAGGGAAAATTTTGACAAAAATATTTTTGCTGAAAAAGTATTGACTGGTTGGGTATTTTATTTTTTTCAATTTGCCGGATATATTCACAACAATCCCCATGGTAACGGGTACCATTCTTGTAAAAGCAATAATGTGTTTTATAGCTGAAAGAAGAAACACCAAAAATGATCAGGAGTAATATGGCTGAAAGCCTTTTCATTGCATTAAAGATATTGTATAAATCAAAAACAGATCGAATTATTTGTGGATCACATCACCGGGTGCATTTCAAATTCGTTGTGCCGGGCTGCTTACAGACGTTGCAGACGCCGACCACATTCCATCTTTAAAAACCCTTTATTCCTTTTATTGTTTAATAAACTTTGCAGTTTTTCTTTCTCCTTTCTCATTTAAAACCTGTAGCAAATAATAGCCTTGCGGCAAATTATTTACGTGGAAATTATAATACGATAAACCTTTAGGAGCTTGATATTTTTCTTCTTTCAATATGACACCACGTTGATCAATAATTAAAGCGCGAAAATTTTCAATATCATTATTTGTAACTGAGAAATTTATCGTATTACCTACCATTGTTGGATATACAGAAACCAGGTCAAATACCTTTTCCTTTAAAAATACCCGCCGTACTGCAGAGTGATAAAATGTGCCATCTATATTTCCAACATTAATTCTATAAAACACATTTCCCTGGTTGCCCACCGAACTATCAACAAAATTAAAAGGCTGCAAGCAACGAAGTCTGTCTGCGGTAAAGCTATTTATTGTAACATAATCTGTACCATTTGTTGATTTTTGAATCTCGAAATTTGCATATTGCAAATAGCAAACAGTTTTCCAATGAAGTTTGCTGATATTGTTATTGGCGCTAACATCAAATGAGGAAAGCCTCACGGTAAAAAATGAACTGTCGCTTTGGGCATTTACCCCAAAGGCTACAATACAGATTAGAAGAAGGATAAAAGTTTTTTTCATACAAATTTATTTTAGTGAGATGCAGTATTGTTTTAACAAGATTCTTAAAGAATAGTTGATTGTTCCTACTACAATGTATGTAGTCGCTCAATTTGAAGAAACCTGACAAATTCAAATGAAATTTTTGTAAAACTCCTTTTAACTATCATTGTTTCCGGGTCATGGGGTTTTATTATTTCTCCGAGGTTCATCAAGTTCTGTACTTTATCTGCGATGGTTTTCTTCATACCGTTCGTTTAGTATTCGTTTGTTTCACTTTGCTCATATCATCCTTATTAATCGTTTAGATATTTAGTCTGTGAAAAATCACTACGCAGCATATTTGACGTGGGTTGCGTGAAAATATTTTTGTACTTGCTTTTTATCATTTTTCCTTTTGTTCATAAAT
>JBKJRY010000381.1:0-25324 GCA_046593045.1 Chitinophagaceae bacterium
TGCAAAATGAAAAAACAAAGAAACTAAGTATAAAAAAGAAGCGGCTTGCAGCTGGATGGCAACATGGCTACCTGGAAAAATTGTTGTTCGGATAAATTTAGATGCGTTTGCCCTGGCGTTTGCCCTGGTGAAACTATTGATGTGTAGTTTAATGATTATTTTAGCAGACTTTGGAACGGATTTTTTTGATTAAATTAATAGGACATAATCACCAGGTGGATAGAAAATAATTTCAGGGAAAAATAAATTATGGGAAAAATAATAGGAATAGCGAATCAAAAGGGTGGGGTAGGAAAAACAACTACTGCTATCAACCTGGCTGCAAGCCTTGCTGTGCTGGAGTTTAAAACGTTGTTGGTGGATGCTGATCCGCAGGCAAATTCTACTACCGGCGTAGGCTTCAACCTGCATAATATAACCACGGGGCTTTACGATTGCATGGTCAACGAAACTCCCGCAAAGGATGTAATCCTACAAACAGAGATACCTTACCTCGAACTGATGCCGTCGCATATCGATCTCGTGGGAGCAGAAATAGAAATGATCAATTATCCTGACCGGGAAAGTGTGCTGAAAAATATTTTAAAGCAAATAAAAGATAAATACGATTTTATAATTATAGATTGCTCACCCTCGCTCGGTTTAATCACAGTGAATGCCCTCACAGCGGCACAAAGTGTTCTTGTGCCGGTACAGGCAGAATTTTTTGCATTGGAAGGCCTTGGCAAATTATTAAATACTATTAAAATTGTTCAAAACCGCTTAAATACAGGCTTGGAGATTGAAGGTCTCCTAATGACCATGTATGACAGCAGACTGCGTTTATGCAACCAGGTTGTAAGTGAAGTAAGAAGGCATTTTGAAGATCTTGTTTTTACCACTATTATTCATCGCAACACGCGGCTTAGTGAGGCACCCAGCTTTGGCAAACCGGCCATTCTTTATGATGCTGATAGCAAAGGAGCTATAAACTACCTAAACCTGGCCAAAGAAATTCTTCAAAGAAATAACATGACGAAAATGACCCGGAAAGAAAAAATACTGGAGCCGGAAGGGTAATGATCATTTTTCAACTGAAATCAGCAAAAAAACAACATGAGTACTCCAAATAAAAAAGATGCATTAGGGAAAGGCATAAGATCTTTATTACAAAATATTGACGCGGATCTTAATAATACCTCGAACAGCCTGATGAAGGACTCCCAGGAAAAATTTGCGCCGGTCAATAAACGCATACCGCTTAACCTTATCGAAGCCAACCCTGAGCAACCCAGGCATGACTTTGATGAAACTGCTTTAAGTGAGCTCGCCGCTTCTGTAAAAATGCATGACATTATTCAGCCTCTTACAGTTTCAAAACTTACTAACGGTAAGTACCGTATAATTGCGGGAGAAAGAAGGTACCGGGCAGCTAAAATAGCCGGTCTTACTGATATTCCGGTCTATGTAAGGGAAACCAATGATTCAAAAATACTTGAACTCGCCCTACTCGAAAATTTGCAGCGTGAAGACCTGAATGCTATCGAGATCGCCATAAGTTATAAGCACCTGATGGACGACCTGGATTATACCCAGGAGCAACTTGCAGAGAGAATGGGAAAGGAAAGAAGCACAGTTACAAATTACATCAGGCTTCTAAAGCTGCCGCCCGACATACAGGCTGCTGTAAGAAAGGGCACCATAAGTATGGGACATGCGCGTGCGCTGATTAATGTGGATATGATTGATAAACAGCTTTTCATTTTTAATGAAATAAAAAATAAAGAGCTTTCGGTGAGGCAAACGGAAGAACTGGTGAGAAAGCTCTATTCCCCTGTAAAAGATCCTGTTAATAATTCTGTAAAACCTTCGCTACCGGCTGACCTGAAAAAAATTGAAGATAATTTAGCATCACACTTCAGTACCAAGGTGAAAATGACACAAAATAAAAAAGGAACAGGCACTATCATATTCGATTTCTATTCAATTGAAGAACTGAATTCGCTCTTAGATAAAATGCAGGTTTCCGTGGATTAAGCTTATGCTAAAATCATCCTTATTTCTTACATTCTTTTTTCTCCTTTTCATATATAATGATACCGACCTTTATGCACAAAAAAAAGAAGACTCAGCTTCAATTAAAAATGGTGTTCGGGTTGACATGCAAAAACCGAACGAAGACACCATATTAATAAAGGGAAATAACAAAGCTGACACTTCCGGGGAAAGTTTACTTGCTCTTGATACAACAGTAAAAAAGCATAATCCAAAAATTGCGACTTTCCGTTCTACCGTATTGCCCGGATGGGGACAGGCATACAATAAAAAATATTGGAAAATACCAATTATATATGGAGCCCTGGGAACGACAGCAGGAGTATTTTTTTATAATATCAAAACCTACAAATTATTAAGACAAGCGGTAGTACTTCGTTCAGATACTTCGACCAGCAATGATGACCAGGTAGATCAGCAGTTCAGAAATCTTTCGTTAGAATCTATACGAACTTACAGGAATGCTTTCAGACAAAATGTTGACTACTCAGTTTTATTTTTTTTGATTTTATGGGGATTGAATATTGTAGACGCGACAGTTGATGCACATCTCAAAGCTTTTGATGTATCACCAAACATTACAATGAAAATAGTGCCCGGTGTAAATTATATGACTAATAGCGCAGGCCTGTCTCTCGTTTTTAATGTAAAGGATAAGCATGCAAAAGTTTTTTCTACCGTTCCCTGAATATTTTTATATTTAACCCAACTTAACAACATGAATATTGCTTTGATAGGATATGGAAAAATGGGTAAAGCAATTGAAGAAATTGCATTACAAAAAGGGCATAATATCGTGCTTAAGATAGATGACCAAAACCTGGATTCACTTACAAAGGAAAACCTTGGAAAAGCTGATGTCGCAATAGAATTTACCATTCCAGAAAGCGCAGTCTCAAATATATTGCTCTGTTTTGAGGCAGGTGTGTCCGTGGTTTGCGGAACAACGGGCTGGTTACATCAAAAAAAATTAATTGAAGAAAAATGTAATGAAGTCAACGGAACTTTTTTAACCACAACAAACTTCAGTGTAGGGGTGAATATTTTTTTTGAGCTAAATAAAAAGCTGGCAACGCTAATGGAATCTCATAAGAATTATGATATACTAATTGAAGAGACTCATCACACTCAAAAAAAAGATGCACCAAGTGGAACCGCTATTACACTTGCTGAAGGCATTATAGAAAATTCCTCGCAAAAAAATAAATGGGTGAATAATCCAACAGAAGATAACAATGAGCTTTCTATCATAAGCAAAAGATTGAATGCAACACCTGGAACTCACTCGGTAAAATATTCCTCAGATATTGATGAAATTGAAATTATACATACAGCGCATAGCAGGAAAGGCTTTGCAGCAGGGGCTTTGATGGCGGCCGAATTTATCCACGATAAGAAGGGAGTTTTTACTATGAATGAAGTCTTGAATTTCTAAAGACAAATTTAGTATTGGACCTACAGAGATAATTGAATGGCATTAAATTTTGAAAAAGATTTTTCTGCCAAAACTTTCGCTAATTATTAATTAAAATTATACGCCAGGCGTACACCAATATTACCATACGTAAGTCCGCTTTTTGAAGCTGCTTCATACCTGGCCAAAACGTCGATATGGTGTGCAACCGTAAATCCGACACCCGGCGCATAGGAAAAAAATGTACCACCCCCGCTTAATGTTGAAAAAGAGGCTCCCAATTGCCCTGAAGCATATACCATTGGACTAAAATGATAACGGAAGCCCGCCATTACAGGAATAAATCCCGCTCCCAGCCCCGCGCCTTTTGCAAGGTAGTGCAGGTACCCGGCTTTTAATGTTAACCCAAAGTCAGGAGATACAAGGTGCTCAGCTTGTATTGAGCCGCCAACGGCCAGTGAATAATAATCGCTGATGCCTGCTGTACCTACAGGGGCGCCTACCTCAGCTCCAATACTAAACCCTGTATTTCCGGTTACTCCCTGGGTTTTTGCTTGCACAGTTGAGATAGCAACAATAGCTAAAATTAAAATTATCTTTTTCATACTTTTGATTTTAATGTTGGTTCATCAGTTAATAAAAAAACTGATGTGATTCGACGATTAAAACTTCATGCCATAAATATCAATCAATATTTCTATACCTGCGATAACTATAAAAGTTATATGCCTAAGTTTATTGGTTGAGTGACGCCAGGTTTTCAAGCATATCATTTGTCATATTTACAATCCCATATTCAGGCTTCCAGTTCCAGTCAGTTGCGGCTACAGTATCATCAATGCTTTGTGGCCAGCTTTCAGCAATTTGTTGCCGGTAATCAGGTTTAAACGTCATTGTAAATTCAGGTATGTGCTTTTTTATTTCCTCCCCAATTTCCCTTGGAGAAAAGCTCATTCCGGAAATATTATATGAAGTACGTATGGTGATTTTTTTAGCGTCAGATTCCATTAATTCGATAGTCGCTCTTATGGCATCAGGCATATACATCATGGGCAGGTAGTTGTCTCCGCTCAAAAAACATTTGTATTTTTTCTCATCAAGCGCTTTATAAAACATTTCAATGGCATAATCGGTAGTACCTCCTCCCGGTTCACTTTTATAACTTATTAACCCGGGATATCGTAGGCTTCTCACATCTACACCATACCGCTGGTGATAATAATTGCACCAGAACTCCCCGGCATACTTGCTAATGCCATAGACAGTAATCGGCTCAATAATAGTTTGCTGGGGACAATTCCTTTTTGGAGAAGATGGTCCAAAAACCGCTATGCTGCTTGGCCAGTATACTTTTTGGAGATTTTCCTCTTTAGCAATTTCTAATACGTTAAGCAGGCTTTGCATGTTAAGGTGCCAGGCAAGCGCCGGATTTTTTTCTCCCGTTGCCGAGAGAATTGCAGCAAGCAAATAAATCTGTGTTATGTTTTGCCTTATTACCTGCACATGCAGCATCTCTTTATTCATTACATCAAGGCTAACATAAGGGCCGGTTCCTTTTAATAATTCATTTTCTTCCCTGAGGTCAGACGCGATTACGTTTGCTCCTCCATGCAGTCTTCTTAATTCAAGTGTAAGCTCCACGCCTATCTGCCCGCAGGCACCGATTACCAATATCTTTTCTTTTGCCATAATTAATTAATGTCAACAAAGTAAATCGAAAAAAACATATTGAAAAAATTTACAAAATCTCCCTGCTATATTTGTGAATAGGCGTTATGTTTTATCAAAACAAAATGAATACAAGGAAAAGGACTAATAAAAGAAACATAGCAAGTTTCGGATAGGCAAGCGGCTTATTCTCACTTATTTTTGTGTGATAAAATTAAAATATGATAGAGCAAGATAAAACAAACTACAGCCGTATTGAAGAAGCTATAAGTTATATAAATAAAAATTTTAAATCCCAGCCGGCGCTCGAAGAAATAGCAGAGAAAATTCATCTTAGTCCTTTTCATTTTCAACGGCTGTTTACTGAATGGGCAGGCGTAAGCCCAAAGAAATTCTTACAATACATAAGTGTGGATTATGCAAAAAGTCTTTTGAAAGACAAGCAGGCAACATTGTTTGATGCAGCCCTGGACACGGGTTTATCAGGTACCAGCCGTCTCCATGATCTTTTTATTAAAATAGAAGGAATGACTCCGGGAGAATATAAAAATGGAGGTGAAAATCTTTCTATCAATTATAGTTATGCCGAGAGCCCTTTCGGAAATATTCTTGTTGCATCTACTTCAAAAGGAATATGCCATATGTCTTTTATTGAAAGTGAAGAAAATGCTTTACATCAACTTCAACGGAATTTTCCAAATGCAAAATACAAACAAGTGGTTGATCTTATTCAGCAAAATGCATTGTATATTTTTACACATGACTGGGGTGAACTCAATCAAATAAAATTGCATCTTAAAGGAACGGATTTTCAAATTAAGGTTTGGGAAACCTTGCTGAAGATTCCCGCTGGCCGGCTTTCAACTTATGGCAACATTGCCAAAGAATTAGGAAATTCTAATGCCTCGAGGGCCGTAGGCACTGCAATAGGCAGCAATCCTATTGCTTATTTAATTCCATGCCACAGAGTAATACGATCCACCGGTGTTATAGGTGAATACATGTGGGGATCTTCAAGAAAAGCCGCGTTGATTGGTTGGGAAGGCGCAAAGATTAATGGTTAATTATTATTGAATCCAGTATTGAACGGGGCTCGATCTCTACAATTTATAAAACTTCTCTAGCCATATAAATTTTTTAATTAAGAGGCTACCTTTACAGATATTTTTACGTTTCCTATAATATTAAAGACAAGAGTTATATTTTTTACAAATACGTCAACTGATTCATCAATTATTATTGTCAATAATGTTTTATTAATTTATAATTCTAATAAATGGAGAAAGCGGCCGCAAATGCAGCCGCTAAAAGTTAAACAAACTATTAAAATTTATTAAAATGGAAGATCGTCCGCAGACTCTTCCGTATCAGCGGTAACACCAGTAGAACTATTTGAAGAAGAAGATTGCGATGAATAAGAACCGGAATCCGCCTGGCTCTCGTTACTATCAGTTTTTCCGCCCAATAACTGGATATCTCTTACCCGCATTCTTAAAGTTGCCGCGGCCTGGTTCTCTTTGTTCATATAGCCGTCCGCTTCAGGTGAACCTTCAGCAAATACTAACTGACCTTTTTTAAGATAAGGCGCAATCGCTGTTCTATCCGTCCAGTAGGCGCATTCAACCCACGTAGTACGCTCCCGTGGAGTACCTGTAGAGTCCTTAAATTTTTCAGTGTGTGCTACACTGAAATTGATTACGTTTTTTCCGTTAATTTCTTTAACGATGCAATCTTTGCCAAGGTTGCCGATAATCTGTAACTTGATCATGACTGTGTTTTTTAATTGTTAATCGATGTATCTGTACGGCCGCATTCTAAGTGTAAGAATGAAGCGAAATCTAATGAGTAATTACAAACCTAATTCATTTTCTTTTTCAGTGTGCTCACCTGGTCCTGCAGGTTACTAACAAGATTTACCAGCGAATCTACATCCCATCGCTGCTGTTGAGTAACCTTATTGATCACCGCCTGCGCCTGCCACATTTCAAGAACATCTGCAGAATTTACCTGGTATGGTTGAAAAGCAGGATTATCGCTTACTAGGGTAAGTTTATTTTTATTCTTATTACTTTTAATCACCCGCTTGTAAACAATTCCTTCGCTATTACTTACAACAATATAAGCACCATTGCTTTTTAGGCTTTCAATACTCTCTATTTTTTCACCCACGATAATGCTGCCACTTGGCGTAGGCATCATGCTGTCACCTATTATTTCAAAAGCACGATAATTTCCCCCGGTAAGCATCGGTAAAGTGAAAGTATTGAGTTCATCAATAAACTCACTATCAGCATAGCCGGCAAGGTAACCTGCTGCTGCTTTTACGGGAACAAAATGGATAATATTCCTGTCTGCGCTCATCATTTTTAACTGGCGCCTCTTCGCCAGGTAACTGGCTCCTTTACTTTCACTTAAATCATGTAAGAGAAGTTCGTCAAGAGTTACTTTGAAAATATCACCGAGAATTTCAAGAACATCTATTCTTGGCTCGGCTCTTCCTTCCTCATACGCTCCTATTAAAGATCGTTTAATGCCAAGTTTATTTGCAAATTCTTCCTGCGTCCATCCACGTAGCTTACGCAGATATTTTAAATTTTGTCCTGCAACTGCCATAACAAACTAATTTATTTAGGTAAAAATACTAATTATTTTAGCCTAACCAAATATTTTTTGATTTTTTTTTGAATAGCTTAATAATGGGTGCAGCATTTGAATTTCGGGCAGCAATTCACTAAAAGCGGACTTTACAAAAAATGTTTACATATCAATATGAATTCAATCACGATTTACCCCGTCGATTTATTCCACTTTATTATTCTATATTTGAAATGCTCCAAAACAATTGATTGCTCCCATGGATATTTTTAAGCAACCGGCAGTTATCTGGTTTATAATCGGGTTTATTTTATTTATACTGGAATTTGTAATTCCCGGCCTTATACTTTTTTTCTTCGCTGTAGGTGCATGGATCGTCGCTACTCTTACCCTCGTTTTTGACCTGTCTATAAATTTTCAGTTAATCATTTTTGTTATTAGTTCTGTACTAACGATTCTCTTATTAAGAAAATGGGTGAAAAAAGTGATCTATGGAAAAAACCCTTCAAGAGAAATTTTAGAAGATGAGTTTCTTGGTAAAATTGCCCGCGCTGAAACGGCTATTTTCCCGGGAGAAAATGGTAAAGTTGATTTTAAGGGAACAAGCTGGCCTGCTGCTTCAGAAGACTTTATCGAAAAGGGAGAAAATGTAATTATTGTTGGAAATGAAAGTATTTTATTGATTGTAAAAACAACTAAAAAATTATGATATCAGCATCAACCATTATCCTTATTGTCCTGGTAATATTTCTTTTAGTCGCGTTTCTTTCTACTTTTAAAGTTGTTCCCCAGCGCTCAGTTTATATAGTGGAAAGATTGGGTAAATACAGCCGTTCCCTTGAGGCCGGCTTTCATATCCTCATTCCCTTTATAGACAAGATAGCCTATAAACAAAACCTTAAAGAACAGGCCATTGATGTGGCGTCGCAAATTTGTATTACCAAAGATAATATTGCCGTCGAAGTTGACGGGGTGTTATACCTCCAGGTAATTGACCCGCAAAAAGCCTCTTATGGAATAGACAATTACAAGTTTGCTGTAATTCAAATTTCGCAGACTACCATGCGCAGCGTAATAGGAAAAATGGAGCTTGATAAGACTTTTGAAGAACGGGAAACCGTTAACGGTACTATTGTAGAAGCTGTAGATAAAGCAAGTGTGCCCTGGGGGATAAAAGTATCGAGGTATGAAGTAAAAAATATTTCACCGCCACAAAGTATAAAAGATGCGATGGAAAAACAGATGCGTGCTGAGCGGGAGAAAAGAGCCTTGATCGCGGAATCAGAAGGTGATAAGCAGGCGAAGATAAACCGTGCCGAAGGTGTAAAGCAGGAAACGATTGCTTTTTCTGAGGGCGAGAAACAAAAGCGTATAAACGAAGCAACCGGGCGGGCCGCCGAGATTGAACTGGTGGCTGTTGCAACAGCAAAAGGCATACGAGAAATTGCCTTATCAATAAATGAAGAAGGCGGGATGAATGCTGTAAACCTCCGTATCGCCGAACAATACCTGACGGAATTTGGCAAGCTGGCTAAAACCAATAATTCAATGATAGTGCCTGCTGACCTGTCGGACATTGCAGGGGTAATTTCCAGTATAACCTCTGTATTGAACAGGACAAAAATCGATATTTCTAATTCTTAGAAATAAACAAGGATTTCCGGTGGTGGTAGGTTATATCTATTAAAATGCCTCTTTTCAGCTTTGGATTCCCTTGTCACCCGACCTGGATTCGAACCAGGACAATCAGAATCAGAATCTGACGTACTACCATTATACGATCGGGCTGTGCATTCACAAATGTAAGAATCTACGGTTTACAACAGAGCCCGGGCCACTACTTTGATTTTTTTCAATAATTATTACAAATGAAAAAACAGGTTTTCCGCTACAGTAATGAGTTTAAGTTTGAAAATATTCTTAATCATCCTCAATTTATTTCAACTCCTGCATTATTTTTTAAAAGATCTTTCATTTTAATTTATGTTTATAAATTTGTGAGTAACCTAGATATCAACAAAGGCAGCATCCATAATCCTCGATAAAAGATTTATTTTATAAAATTATCTCTCCATGCGAAAAATAATTTTACAACTTGCAGTAAGTCTCGACGGCTTTATTGAAGGCCCTAATGGTGAATATGACTGGTGCTTTACAGACCAGGACTACGGTATGAAAAAATTTTTCAACCGCATTGATACCGTTTTTATGGGCAGAAAAGCCTATGACATGTCTCTGGGGGTTAGTGATGTAGGAGCTGGTTTTCCAAAAATGAAAATATATGTATTTTCCAATAGCCTGGAAAAAGTAAAAGATGACGTGACGATAATAAGCGGAGATATTAAGAAGCAAATCGTGGAAATAAAAAACGAGGAAGGCAAAGACATCTGGCTTTTTGGCGGCGCGAGCCTCTCCGGCTCTCTACTAAGCGAAGAACTGGTGGACGAAATTTCACTGGCAGTGCACCCCATAATACTTGGAGCAGGAAAACCTTTGTTTAGCGATATAAAAAAGAGGGTACCGCTCACCCTCACCGGCACTGATAATTATTCGAGCGGGCTGGTTGTGCTCACTTACACCTTACAATAATACCTGGATAGTACGCAGCTTTCCGAACAAAAAAATATTTTTCAATTACTTCCATTCTTCCAAAGTATTGTATACTTTGCTTTATAAGTTTTTTATTCTTCCGGATTGTTAAATTACACCTCTTTGAAATTACCTCTTAATACGCCTGGCTTGTGAATACCCCCATTATAACAATAAATTTTATCAGCTTTCAAAATCCTGTTCATGAAAAAATTGGCAATGCCTGCACTGGTTACGATTGTATTAATAGCTGCAACCCTGCTTGTTTTCAAACCTGCTGGTCATAAGCCGGGCAATAAGAATATTTCCGGGGAATCAGCAACTGAAGACAGGATGGACCTGGCAATGCTCCAGGATTTTGAGCTCACAAAAGACCTGAAGGTAAATGATGTGCCGCG
The DNA here is from genome assembly GCA_046593045.1 of Chitinophagaceae bacterium. Taxonomy (GTDB): domain Bacteria; phylum Bacteroidota; class Bacteroidia; order Chitinophagales; family Chitinophagaceae; genus Ginsengibacter. Next base: position 10,699 of record JBKJRY010000381.1, read on the forward strand.
TGAAAGACTGATCAGGGCGATGGACATAAAAAATATCCGGGTGGCCGCGAAGGGCTTACAACCCAACCTCCCGGTTACTGGTATTGGCTGGCAGGAAAGAGGCCCCAATAACGTAGGAGGGCGCACAAGAGCCGTATTATTTGACATGAATGACGCTGTAAACGGCTATAAAAAAATATGGGCCGGCGGCATCGGCGGCGGCTTGTGGTACACCAACGATATTACTTTACCCGCTCCAACCTGGAATAAGATTGACGACCTTTTTGAAAATGTGGCCATTACTGCCATTACTCAAAACCCGCTCAACCCGCAGGAGATGTATTTTGGTACAGGCGAAGGCTGGTATAATTCCGATGCCATCAGGGGATTGGGTATATGGAAGAGTATCGACGGCGGGGCTAGCTGGGCGAGACTCGCTTCTACTATTTCCTTCAGGTATGTAAACGATTTGCTTGTTGACAGGAACGGGAACCTGTACGCTGCGTTGAGACGGCGATTACCCGGAGATGCATATGGCATTCAACGCTCAACAGACGGGGGAGCAACATGGACGAATATATTGGGTTTGTACGGTGGCAACCCGTTGACGGGCGGAGATCTTGAAGAAGCCACTAACGGGGACCTGTATGCGACACTTGGCGCCAGTGGGGTTACGGGTGTTATTTACAGGTCAGACTATGCGACCAACACAACAAGTACTGGCGACCTGAATACCTGGACGGTTATCATGCCGCCATCTACAACGGCGAACAGGATCGAGCTGGCATGCGCACCGTCTAACGCGAATGTCGTGTATGCTCTTTTCCAATCCTCCTCATCATCAGACTGTAATTCAATTCAGCGATACAATGCGGCAACGAATACATGGACGGCTAAAACCGTCCCTTCAATTATCGACCAGGGAAATAATTCCGTTTTCACACGGGGGCAGGCCTGGTACGACTTGATTGCCGCAGTGGATCCCAACAACGAGGACGTTGTATATATCGGCGGAATAGATGCGTTACGGTCTGATGACGGAGGCAGCACCTGGACACAAATGACCACGTGGACCTTGTTCAACGCCCCGGGTTTTACGCAAGACCAAAACGTTCATGCAGACCATCATGCCATAATATATGCACCGGGCAGCTCAAGCCGGGCTGTATGGGGTACGGATGGAGGTATTGCTTATACAGCCAATGCAAACATTAGTGGAAGCAAGCCGACCTTCGCAGACAAAAATACAGGGTTTAACACGATCCAATATTATTCAGCAGCTGTTCATCCTACTGATCCAAATTACTTCCTTGCCGGGTCGCAGGATAATGGCACACAGAAATATACAATGGCTGGTGTAAATGCCACGTCTTATGTGAGTGGCGGCGATGGGGGTCGTTGCTTTATCGATCAGTACGATCCCGATATACAAATTACCTCCAGCCCTTATAATAATTTCTACATCTCAACCGATGGAGGAAATAATTTTTATGAAAGATCATTTAATAATTTCGGATCGTTCATAAACCCCGCCGCCTACGATGGGCTAAGTAAAAAATTATATTCCGGCAACCTTGTAAACGCTTTCAGCAACATCAATACTTTTTTACGCTGGGAAGATCCGGCAACCGCTGGCAGTACAACTTCTTTTGTAACTGTACCGCAATTTAACGGGACCAATGTTACGAATATAACCGTGTCCCCATTGACACCTAACCGTGTATTTTTCGGAATGCAAAGCGGCGATATAGTGAGAGTTGATAATACAAACGCCGGTACCTCCCTAACGGGAACGGTTATAGGTAACCTGGGAGCGGCTATCTCATCTATATCCATTGATCCTGCTAATGAAGATCATATGCTGGCTACCACCTCCAACTATGGGTCGGCGCTGGTAAAAGAGTGCAAGAACGCCACGCAGGCTTCACCCACATGGGCGGATACGAAAGGAAATTTACCAGACATGCCGGTGCGCTCCGCGATGTTTGACCCCAGGAATGCTGACTGGGCTTTACTGGCGACTGAATTGGGTGTTTGGTCAACCAACGATCTGAATGGGGCATCTACCGACTGGCAGCCCACCAACAGTGGTCTTGCCAATGTAAGAGTAGATATGCTGCAATACCGGCCCGGTGACAGAACGATTGCTGCGGCTACACATGGCCGTGGGCTGTTCACCGCCGTGGTACCTAACGTAACTACTCCCGATATAAATTTTGTTATCGCTTCTTCAACCGCGGCCGAAAAAACAACCGGCACATCGGGGTGCAGTACCTATACTGATTATACTTTTCAAATGTCAATAGCCAACGCTCCCGCCGGCAATGCCACGGTTACACTAAGTGTGCAGCCCGGCTCTACCGCTGTTTTGGGGGAAGATGTTGATTTCACGACTAACGGAGATTTTATTTCACCATCTGCAGACATAGTTTTCGAGAATGGGGCGACCACTTCGAAAACCATCAACTTACGAATATATAATGATGCGGAAGTGGAATCTGCCGAAGTGTTAAAGATCGGCTATTCCATAAGCGGATCTACTGATGCACAAAAAGGCGCTGGTTTTCAAACATTCACTTTTACTATTACTGACAATGATGTTGCCCCCGTTGGTGACGGCTCGGGCCAGTATAGCTCAGGAAGCGCCAATGTGGGCGGATATCTTTTTTCTCCATTCAGAACGGATAAACTTAAGCATCGCCTGCAAATAATGTACACCGCAGCGGAATTGAAAGCGGCCGGTTTTGCCGGAAGCGGGAACATAACCGACCTGCAACTATATGTTACGTCTCCCAATGCCATGTTATTCAATGGCTTCACTATTTCACTTGCAAATGCAAATGCTCCGAATCTAAGTTCAGGATTTATTATCGTGCCTTTTACCCAGGTGTACACGGGAGATTACACCACGTTACCGGCTGGGCAATTTAATAGTCCCACAGAAAATAATTTTATTTTTTCCACACCGTTTTTATGGGATGGCGTTTCAAATATTGTAATACAATTTTGCTTTGAAGGCGGCCCTGATCTCCCGGGGAATCAATATACAGTAGAATCCAATTCTGCTCCATTGGGTGTCGGTGTTAAGATGTCAGCATTTTCTGATTATACTAATGAAGCCCAGTCCGGGTGCTCATTACTTGCAGCCTCAGATAATGATAACCGCGCAAGGATCACCTTCAATGCTTCTTTCGCAGGCACCACCATCGCTACAACTTTAAATAACACGCGAACTGAACACCTGGGCGGGAACAGCGATACCTATTTTTATACAACAAGCGGTGGCCTGCTGGCACGTGTAAAAAATACAGGCAGTAATTCTTACGAATGTACACAGGCGGTAATTGACAGGGCAGGCACAGGGGCTACAGCCTTCTGGAATAATAATCCCTCTAATTTTTTGATGAATAAAACGTACAGGATATTACCGGCAGCGAATAATGCGGCAGGCACATATGATGTCACCTTTTATTTTACCAAGGCTGAAGTAGATGGCTGGGAAGCAGCAACAGGACAATCTTTCAATGACATACAAATGGTAAAAGTGCCGGGGCAGATCAGTACTACTACGCCATCAAATACTGAACCGGCCGGTACGGGCACCACTCAAATAGTAACTCCTGTGATTGGCAGCCTGGGAACAAAATATTCACTTACTGCAACATTTAGCAACGGCTTCTCAGGTTTTGGCTTTGGTATTCCCGGGGCTAAAGCTACGTTGCCGATTATGCTGCTAAATTTCTCAGGCAGCCTGCAGGATAGCCATAGCTTATTGGAGTGGACCACTTCTTCAGAAATAAACAGCAAACAATTTGAACTGGAGAAATCTTTTGACGAGATCACCTTCAATAAGATCGGTGTGATAAAAGCCGCGGTTAACAGCACTACCAATCGCAACTATTCGTTACTGGATAAACAGGCCGCATCGGAAATAAATTATTACAGGTTGCTGATAGTTGATAAAGATGGCTGGGTAAAAACAAGTGACGTGGTAGTTATAAAAAACGCGGCCGCGAAGCAGGGAGTTCATGTAATGAATAATCCTTTTGGGAATAGTATCAACATCAGGTTTGACAAAATCCCTTCCGGGAAAGTGAGGCTGCAATTAATCGATGTAAGTGGAAAAATAATGGCTGTAAAAGAAATAAATGGAGTGTCCATGCAGGTTTACCAATGGGGTGTAAGCCGGTTACCTGTTATGCGGGGGGTATATATGTTAACTGTAGAAATAGACAGGAAGAGATATGTGATACAATTGATTAAGGAGTAATTGGAAAGAGTAAACTGAAAAAAGTTTTATTTAATTCTTCTTTGAAAAAGTGCTAACCAGCCTTGTTTGATCCTGGCTGTCAAAACATTTCTTCTTTTATTTTATTTTTGCTTTAACATCTCTGAGAATGCGGTTTGCGTAATTGAAATAAAAATCAAAATGAAATATTTAGCCCCGCTTTTTATTATAGCACTGATGATTACAGGACTTACATCATTTTCTCAAAAAACTCCTAAAAAAGATCTTAAGAAGTACAGTAAGGCTGTTTTCGCTGCCGGATGCTTCTGGCATGAAGAAGCGTTGTTTGAAAGTGTAAAAGGTGTGGAAGAAGCTGTATCAGGATATGCGGGAGGCCATACGAACGACCCAAGTTATGAATCTATTGAAAGAGGTAATACAGGACATGCTGAAAGCGTAATGGTTTATTATGACCCCTCCGTAATTCCTTATTCAACTTTAGTAAAAGTATATTTCGCGGGGCAAAATCCAACACAGATAAACGGGCAAGGGCCTGATCTCGGAACTCAATATCGCTCCATTGCTTTTTACAATAATGATGTAGAAAAGAAGCAGATTGAAAGTTACATAAACCAATTGAATGTATCTGGTAAATACAAGGCACCGATCGCCGCCCAGGTAATGCCGTTAAAAAAATTCTGGGTTGCTGAAGATTATCACCAGGATTTTATAGCACACAATCCTGACCAGGGATATGTGCAGCATGTTTCGATTCCTGAAATAAAACATTTTCAAAAAGAATATCCTGAAATGATAAAGCCTGATCATAAATTCTGATCTTCTAAAACAACATTAAAAGAGACTTTTTAGCTGGTTTTTTGGCCGGTTTTTTTCTATAAAAAAAGTTAATATAATTTCAACTGATTAATCTTTCTATACTGCCTGACTAGCCCCTATGCTGATTAACTTCTTATTTGTTGAGAACTATTTTGCCTGCAATTGTTCTATCACTTATTTTTGCAATCCTTAAAATAAAAAACATATCATGCAACTTTCTTCTCTTCTATCCAGATTCAATGAACCGGAAACTTTAAAAATGGCAAAGCTTGGCCGGGAGTTAAGGGCCAAAGGAATCGACATTGTTGATTTGAGTCTTGGTGAACCTGATTTTGATACTCCCGAGCATATAAAAGAAGCGGCTAAAAAAGCAATTGATGAAAACTGGAGCCATTATACACCAGTTCCCGGCTACCTTGAATTGAGAGAAGCTATTTGCAGGAAGCTTAAAAGAGATAATGGACTCGACTATACGCCCCAGCAAATAGTAGTAAGTACAGGAGCAAAGCAAAGTCTCGCCAATACCGTTCTATGCACTGTTGATGATGGTGATGAAGTGATTATTCCCACTCCGTATTGGGTAACTTATTCTGAAATTGTAAGATTAGCGAGGGGTAAAGTAGTTTTCATTCATACCACGCCGGAAGCAGGCTTTAAAATTACACCGGAACAACTGGAAGCAACCATAACACCTAAAACAAGATTGTTTATTTTTTCGTCACCCTCTAACCCTACCGGTGCTGTGTACACGAAAGATGAACTGGAAGCATTGGCAAAAGTATTTGAAAAGCATCCTGACGTTTTAATAATCAGTGATGAGATATATGAATACATAAATTATGCACAGGATGGCGGCGGCGGTCACCAGAGCATTGCGCAGTTTGATTCTATAAAAGACAGGATAATAGTATTGAACGGCCTGAGTAAAGGATTCGCGATGACCGGCTGGAGATTGGGCTATATAGCAGCCAATCTGGATATTGCCAAAGGCTGTGAAAAACTACAGGGACAGTTTACAAGTGGCACAAACTCTATAGCGCAACGTGCCGCTATTACCGCATTGGATGCGCCTCTTTCTGCCACTATTGAGATGGTGAAAAAATTTAAAACACGTAAAGAAAGGGTGTTGGAATTATTAAAAGAATTGCCTGGAGTAAAATGTACAGAACCCGACGGCGCTTTTTATATTTTTCCTGAAATAAAAAGTTATTTCGGTAAAAAAGCTGGCGATGAAGTAATTAATAATGCCAGCGATCTTTGTATGTTCCTTCTCAATACTGCTCACGTATCCACGGTAACAGGCGATGCATTTGGAGAACCGGATTGTATCAGGATTTCATTTGCAAATAACCTGGAAAATATTGAGGAAGGCTTCAGCAGGATTAAGAAAGGACTGGGACAACTTAGTTAATAAAATCTCACAAAGACCCAGAGGACGCAAAGTCTTCTTATTATTTCTGAAAGTTTAGAAAAATTTTTGAGAAGACTCCCTCACATGTAAGCATTGGGCACAAAGAAAAGATTGTGGTTATTTTCACAGTGTTCGTTGTGCCTTTGAAGAAGAATTCATCCCCGTTTTCAAAAACCTTTCATGAAGCGCCAGCACTTGCGGAATTACTATCTGCTGTTCATCATTTACGATAACGAAGTCGCATAGCCGCATTTTTTCGGATTCGTCCATTTGTTTGCTCAACCTGGCCTCTACTTCCTGTGCCGAAATCTTATCACGATCCATTGTTCTTTGGATCCGCAGTGTGCGGGGAGCATCTACACCTATTACATAATCGAGGAATTTATTGCTACCGCTTTCAAAAATAAGGGCGGCTTCTTTTATCACATATGGAGCGGTTTGCATTTCAATCCAGCCTGCAGCATCCCTCATCGTGACAGGATGTACGAGCGAATTAAGTAGTTCAATCTTTTGACTATCATTAAATACCTGTTGCGCTAAAAACTTACGATTAAGAATACCATTTGCATAAGCATCTTCGCCAAAATGCTTGACTATAGATGATCTCAGTTCTTCGTTTTCAATCATCAGGCGTTTGGATGCAGCATCAGCATAATAAACCGGAATACCCAATACTTCAAACATGGTCGCCACAGTGCTTTTACCACTACCTATACCGCCGGTTAAACCGATCTTTAGCATGAGATATTTTAAATATGAGTATGTTTGAGAAATGTATGATATGAAATGTACGACATACTATATAAAACAATCAAACGCTATATCCTAAAAAATAATCAATAAATGTTACATCTAAAAAGACACAATTCAAATCGAACCCTGTACCTTCTCTTACATCGCACATCTCACACCGTAACGCATACACTATTTAATCGGCGCTACGGGCTTATTGATATTGGCAGTCCATTCCATGCTTACTGCACTCTTCTCAATTTTAATATAACTACCGGGATTAATTTCAAGCATCATTGTCCCGTCTTCATTCACCTTGTTTACAGTACCGTGTATCCCGGCAATTGTTACAATCTTATCCCCTTTCTGTAAGTTGGAAAGAAATTGTTTTTGTTGCTTTGCTTTTTTTGCCTGCGGCCTTATCATAAACATCCAGAACACAAGGATCATCAGGCCTAAAAATACAAACTGGAAACCACCTCCGCCAGAGCCACCCTGTCCTAACATTAAAAAAACCATTGCTAAATTCATATTATCTGATTTGGTTTTGCTGTATGCACAGCATTATTAAAAATTACTATTTTGACGCTTCAACTTCTCCGACAAGCTGTAATACGGGAAAAGCAGGATATGCATTTGAATTAACAGTAATGTCCTTATGCACGGGACCTATTCTTCCTTTACTGTTAAACACCACCTTCAAAAACCCGGCTTCTCCCGGCTTTATCGGCTCTTCGGGCTTTTCAGGAACTGTGCATCCGCAACTCGCAATCGCTGAAGAAATTATCAGGCGATTCTTACCATTGTTTTTAAAACGATAACTGTATTCAACCATGGCACCATCTGTTACTTTGCCGAAGTTGTAAACCGAATCAATAATCTGCACGGTAGTTGAATCAGTAAATTGTTCTGTGGAATTAGCCGCCTGAACATCAGGCTTATTTTTCGTATTCCTGATATCGCAGGAAATCAGAAAACATATAAGGCAAAAACCCGCAAACACTTTATTCATATCTAATCAAATTTTTTCAAAGTTATTATAAAACACTGTTTTTAAAACTCTTCTTGTGTATTTTGCTCTCAGCTACAAGTTCTTTATGGATATTATCCAGTATTCCATTTACAAAATGGCCGCTTTGTTCTGTGCTATATTCCTTTGCCAGGTCAATGTATTCGTTGATAGTAACTTTTGGCGGAATAGTTTCAAAATATAAAAATTCACACACACCCATTTCCATAAGTATCATATCGAGAGATGCTATACGATCAGCATCCCAGTTTTTTAATTTGGGCTTTATCAACTCGCGACAGTATCCCTTCTTATCAATCACACATTCCAGGAGATTAATAGCAAAATCCATTTTTTCTTTGCCCACAAGTTCCATAAAATTAAATGAAGATGGTTTTTGCAGCAAACTGGTCATAAGGACAATCATCATCTCAACATCATCATCCCAGTGGATAAATTTTTCTTCAACATCGCTTATGAAATGATCATCAGGAAGCATAAGGTCCGTAAAAATAAATTCCAGGATTTTCTTTTCTGACTTTTTATCACGCGATTTTTCAGACGTATATGCCTGATATTCGGGAGAAGTAACTATTGCCAGGTAACATTTTCTTGTCATCTCATCATCAATCATATACCTGATCTTAAGTTGTTCCACAGATTTCTTAAAAGAGTCATTTTCAAGAATATTCCAAACAACTTCATTACCTGAAATTTTGGTATTGACGTTCAGATCTTTTAAGGATGGTAGATGTTTCTGTGACTTCTGAGCAGCATCTTTTTCCGCAAATCTTGCTACTTCAATTATATAATATACCAGGTATGTAAATAATTGCTGTGAATGTTCAAGCTTTTTTTTAAGCATCTGCAAGGGCTCGCCGGGCCGGGTTTCATTATTCATAGAGTCAATGCTGTACAACGTTTGCATAACTTTTACCCGTATATTTCTTCTGCTTAACATTTAGTAAAGAACTGTTTAGAGGGCGCAAAGATAATGGGAAATGATTTATTGATAAATCATTGTTGAAGTTAATATTTTACGGTATTGAGATTCGCAAAATGTAATTCGGGTATCCACGTAAAAACCAAAGCTTTCTGTCCTATGCAAGCGAGTAATTAGTTTTAAGCTTGCAACAGCGTATAAAAAATTCTTACTTACAAATATTTTTGATTGCACAATCATATTGGCCATAAATAAAGAGGCAATCATAAATTGACTGCCTCGGGAAAAAATTTACTACAAACCTGTAAGCCGGATTCTGTATCCCTGCAGGCAGGGAGGTTATCATTTATCTCGCTGTTACATTACTGCAACAATCTTGCTGCCTACCCTTCCCGATATTCCGCAAATGCGAAAATATAAACGAGCAGTTTATCCTGCGTGCAAATGAAAAATCATTTACAGGCAAATCGGGATATACGTGGCATTACAGCACACAAGGTTTACCCATAGTAATAATTACTTACTACCATCGTGAGCTCTTACCTCACGTTTTCACCCTTACCCCGATTTTAATCCGGGCGGTAATTTTCTGTGGCACTATCTTCCCGGTAAACCGGGACCGGTCGTTAACCGGTGTGTTACTCTTTGCTGTCCGGACTTTCCTCTTCAGGCTTGAGCATGAAGCGATAACCCGGTCTGTAGCAAAAGCAAAGTTATGAAATTGACAAGGCTAATACTGAAAGAATATCTCAGTAGCACCATAACCAAAATTAGGATGGTATTGATTCACAAAACTTTTTACTTCTGTTTTATATTTTAATATCTCATGAATTTCTTCTCTTAATTTTCCCGTCCCTACCCCATGCACTACAATAAAATTGGGCTGATGATGTGCAATAGCAAGGTTAAAATATTTTTCAAAAGTATTTAGTTGCAAAGAAAGTATTTCATAATTACTCATGCCTTTCCACTCTGAAGATAATTTTTCAATATGCAGATCAATTACCGATCTTGCCGGCTCCAGTTTTTGTCTTGCCTTTGAAGCATCATACAGTTGGCCATAAGTATTGGTATATTCCGGAATTACTTCTTCAAATTTATCAGGGTAATCCTCAAACAATTTATAAGAAAAAGTAGGTTCGTTTTTCATTTTCATTTCCTCAATCTTTTGGAACAATTGCTTCGCTTTTATTTTTAAACCTGTTTCAAAATGAGGGGCTTTCTTTTTATTGACAGTCAAAAGAGAAAAATCAAATTCAAATTTTGGAGCATCATTCATATCTTCAAAGGGCACATCATGCATGTAAAAATCGGTTAAAGGATATATGGTATTGTTAAGCCTAAAATCTTCTGCTCCTAAAAAATTCAGGCGATAAATAAAATGGTAAGGTTCACTGGTTTGATTGATAAGGTAAACTTTGAAAGCTTCTACTATATCATCATCAAAAACGTCTTTGTCGAATATTGGTAAAAAAGAAATCCATACGCCGTCGCTCACTTTATATTTGGCATTTGCTTTTTCCTTTTTTATATCATCGATATATATTTTTTCTTTCTTCTTTTCACCCCTGAACTGATCGAAGGTTTTTTTTTCAGAAAATCTTTTGAAGTAAGGGAAGTCAATCTGATCCATATACACCGGGAAGCGAACACCTTCCACATCTATCAGCACCATTTTATCATTGATGATATCAACTACTTCTCCTTCTTCATTTGAATGAAGAATCAGTACTCTATCGCCAAGCTGGTATTTCATTTCGCAAAGATAGAGCGTTTGGATTTTGAATACTGCTGAAATGGTGTTGCTGACATTTGCACTACTCCATTCGCCCTGTTAGGCTCAAAGTAATTGAAAAGGGCGGATCGAGGGTTGCTGGGGGCCTGTTTCAACATTTAGCACATTGTTATCCTATATTGACTGTGTAAGCTTTTCTTAAACTATTTTCAATTACGCCTGTTCAAAAAGAAAATATTTGCGGATTCTAACTTTCTGATTTGGTTAAACAATGTGCTATTTACATACCCGCACTTCTAATCTAATTGGACTTTATAAGAATAAGAGATGTAAATGGCTTGAGGATAATTTTACCGGAATATTTTGTATTATTTACATCGACATACTTTCCATCTAAATCAACAGTTTTATTATCCAAAGTAGGATTATAATTAAATTTTATCCTGGACACATCATCAACAGATAAGGGTGCTTTTTTTGAACCCTTTTCAAGTGAAGGATAAGCCAACTGCGATTTTTCAAGCGTGTAATATGACGACGCCTGTTTCCCTATTTTTTTTTGGAAAAGATTCCCTGATTCTGAAACCGGTCGGGTGTAAACATTGTTATTCATCGATCCGAATTGCTCAAAATTATTGTCCAGGGAGGTAAGGGCAGACACCATCTGGTTAGACAATTTTGCAAAGAAAATATTACTATTCATCGAAATAGCTGACACAGGATAATCTTTTTTATCACTGCTTATTTGAAATTGAGTCCTCGAATTATTAAAGCTGGTATTGTTAATCATCGTGATATTTTTATTATTATGAAGATAAATACCGACACCTGAATTAGCCACCGTATTTCCCTCTATATCAATATTATTCAAAAAATCATCTATGTAAATTCCAATTGAATTATTGTTTGTTGTAGAAGTTCCCTCAGGAGCACCGAGCCCATTCGTCACTATGTTTCCAATAATTTGTGTCCCTGAATAGACCTCTGTTTTTTTCCCTTGTGCATAAATGCCACCACCATCCTGCTTAATGGTACAAAAACTATCAACGAAATTATTTTTGACAAGGCTATTCATTCTGCCAAATTTTATTCCTATATATCCCGTATTCTTAATAATATTTTTTTCGGTAGTGCTTCCACTTCCGCTATTATTAATCGCTGAAGCTCCCGCATTATTTTGTGTCATACCAGCTATGAAACCAGTATTACTTACCACACAATTCCTAACAACGGAATTATCGGTTACAGATATGCCCTCATTTAAAGCATTATCCACATTACACCCTTGTACTATTAAACTGGTTTCTCCCTTGGAAGTTAAACCGCTGATACCACTAAATGAAATATCACAATTCTGGACCGAAAAATCGGAACCCGGACCTTTAATGCTTATATTATTTTCGTTGGCCCCGGTAAAATCAATATTGTCTAAAATGATATAACTAATACCTGAAGCGTTTACAAGCGTATTGTTTATGGCTACATTAACAGATGGAGGTGAATTTCTCCCGTAATAAATTTGCAACTTCTTGCTTTGCGGATTAAGGTACCATTCACCAACCTGGTCAAGTGTGGCAGGATGATTTTGAATAAAATATCCATATCCTTCCTTTGGTTCGTAAGTCATCCCGTTGTCGAAATTAATTACTGATTCGGTATGGCTTATAATTTTAGCCCGGTCGATTGTGTATTGTGAAGTCCTGACAACTATATCTCCCCCATTCCAATTGGGTGTAGCTTTTAAATTCACATCCGTTATTGAATTTTTCCCCAGGTGTGAGCTAATTTTCAAATATCCTTTATCAGGGCTATCGGCATTAGGATACCTTCCTATTTGCTGTATTTCCTGCCCGATAACTACCATATTTAAAGAAGACAAATTAGTAACGGGCGAGGTGCTTTCCCAAATTCCGCTGCCCAGGTCATTCCAGGTTTTTATAGTTGAGAATCCTGATACTATTGGTTTTGGCCCTGCTCCAAAAGCACTGATTATTATCGGTAAATTCTTAGAACCCGACCGGGTAATATTTATAGTACCGTAAAATTCATCGCCCCTTTTTAATAATATTGAATCGCCCGGCGAAAAGTTATTAAAATAGGAATTTAATTTATCCAGGCTTTTCCATGGAGTTGCAGGGTGTTGAGCCTGGTTACTCGTTCTGGCGTCACTGCCAGTGGTGGCAGAAAAGTAATAGGTATGTGCTTTTGCTGTGGAAACAAAAAACAACAATAGCAGGAAAACTGATCTCATATGTATCTACAATTTTTAATTATTCTAAAATTAAAATATTGTGCCACAAAAAGCTTAATAGAAGTGTCATGATCTATATATTCCCCTCAGCTTTAACACTTCGTTTTGTACCTGCATAGAGTTCATACTCAAGTAAACGACAATCTATTCTACTTGTATAAAATTCAATTTTCCTTTTTGCTTTCAGACCAATCTTTTTTGCAAGATCCAGGTTGCCGGTAAATATGTAGCCCGTATAGCCTTTGCACTTATTCTTGAAAAAATCTCCTATTCCTCTATAGGTCGTTTCTAATTCTACACTATCACCCATCCTTTCTCCATATTCAGGATTCAAATAAACAACACCGCTATTATTTTCAGGTATTTCAGTTTCGCCAAAATCACATATTTTGAAACTAATCAACCCTTCGACACCTGCGGCTCCTGCATTTATTTTTGAAATGTTTATAGCGTCTTCACTTATATCAGTGGCGATAATTTTCAGATCCGGCACTTCAATTATTTGTTTAGATAATTTTAATTTTTCTTGTTGATAAAAATCTTCATCAAACCCGACCAGGTGTTTGAATCCATAATTATCCCTTAATAATCCGGGCCGCCGGTTAGTGGTTAGTAAGGCAGCTTCAATCGCTAAGGTTGAAGAACCACACATCGGGTTGATAAACGCGGATCGCCGATCCCATACAGTAGCAAGCAAGGTAGCTGCCGCCAGTGACTCAAGCATTGGAGCTTTCCCTGGAATTTTCCTGTAGCCATGTTTTGATAATGTCTCTCCTGAAGTATCTATGAATATTTCCGCAACACCCTCTCTCCAAAATAAAGTGATAACCGTGTTTTGTAATTGCGGACCAGAATCCGGCCTGCTATTCATTGAATTACGGAACCGGTCAACAATTGCATCTTTCACTTTTACATTCGCAAATAATGAATTGTTGATGGTGGGATCATCCACTATACTTTTCACCGAAAAATAACCATCTTTATCAAATATAGTTTCCCATTTAATTTGTGATACTGAGTCGTATAACTGATCGGGATTGTTACATGGGAATGATTTTAATGAGTATAATACCTGGCTTGCACACCTCAAATTCAAATTCAATTTGATACAATCATTTAAAGTACCATTGATCTCTATCCCTGTTGGAAATGCCCTTTCAATCTTAAATCCCAATTCAATAATTTCATTTTGCAGGTAGGGCGATAACCGCTTGCTACATGTAATTATTATTCGGCTTGTTATGTTGAAAGATGGCATGTTTCACCAGAAATTTAGGTAGATTATTAATACGGGTAGATTGAAATTTCCAAAAAAACCAAATCCCCTGTTTCAACAGGGGATTTCAGTATCGAGGAGCAGACTTGAACTGCCGACCTTCGGGTTATGAATCCGATGCTCTAACCAGCTGAGCTACCTCGACTTATTATTTTTTTATTTTAAGAACTGTTGCCGTCCGCCGCGGCGGATATGAATCCGATGCTCTAACCAGCTGAGCTACCT
>JBKJRY010000394.1:0-3438 GCA_046593045.1 Chitinophagaceae bacterium
CCTGATAACGAATTTCTTTTTTCCAAAGGAAATGGAAAATGAAGTATATAAAAATCCCCTATATCCAAAAGGTATAAATCCAACTGCTCTTTCAGAAGATTATGAACTGAGAGTTGATAAAGATAGTCTCCGGCATGATACTCTTTTAATGAACGTAACAAAAGATGAAAATGGTGAATTAGCAGCCACGTCTAAGATCACACTGGCATAAAATAATTATTTTTTTATTGTTTTTTGTTTGGTTAAAGAAGACAATCCGGAATAAATGTTTGATCAATCGAAGCTATTTCCCTCAAATAATATATCTTAGAAAGATATGGCAACGTCTTTTACCTTAAAACATATTAAAGGAGATTTTTTTGGCGGTCTCACTGCAGGTATTGTTGCGCTGCCGCTGGCGCTTGCTTTCGGTGTAAGTTCCGGGTTAGGTCCGGGTGCAGGATTATATGGTGCGATTTTCATTTGTTTTTTTGCAGCTTTTTTTGGTGGAACACCTACTCAAATTTCAGGCCCTACTGCACCAATGACTGCAATAAGCCTCGTTATCATTTCCGGAATCGTTGCTACAAATGATGGAAACATGGCTAAGGCTCTGCCGATAATTCTAAGTGTATTTTTAATGGTAGGAATATTCCAGGTTATACTAGGAATGATTGGCCTGGGAAGGTATATAAAATATATTCCTTACCCGGTTGTATCAGGATTTATGACTGCGATCGGTGCTATCATCATCATTACCCAAATCATCCCCTCATTAGGTTATTATCCTAAAGAGGATACTGCTTATGTAAACCAGTTTAAACCCCGGGCTGAAGAAGCCATCGTTCAAAATATTTTAAAAGAGGAAGCCGGTGAAAATATACTGGTAATAAAGGACTATAAAGAAACAGTAAAAAGAGCTGAAAAAGTTACCGAACCCGAGATATTGAAAGAAGCTCAATCACTTGCCTCGAAACAATCATCGGGGGTGATAGGCGCTATCAGGGTTTTTCCACGGGCGATTAAGAATATCAACTGGCTGGAAGTGCTGCTTGCGTGCGGCACTGTCATAATTATTTATGGTTTCAAAAGGATCACGACCAAAATTCCAAGTACGCTCGTAGCGCTTTTGTTTATGTCGGTTCTTGCATATGTTTTTGGGCTTAATTATATTCCAATTGACGAAATACCATCTGGCTTGCCCTTGCCACATATTGAGATTTTTACCAAATTTAGTATCAGCGAAATCACACCTTTTATATTTAGTGCATTATCACTTGCTTTGTTAGGTTGTATAGATTCTCTGCTCACGTCGGTAGTAGCCGATAACATGACCAAAACAAAACACAATCCTAATAAGGAATTGGTTGGCCAGGGTATCGGAAATAGTGTAGCGGCAATTTTTGGCGGGCTGCCTGGTGCAGGCGCCACTATAAGAACGGTGGTAAATATCAGCTCAGGAGGTAAAACACGATTGTCAGGTATGATAGCGGCTGTACTGGTTTTAATTATTTTACTGGCACTTGGGCCATTAGCTTCCAAAATACCTGCTGCTGTTTTATCAGGTATCTTAATCACTGTAGGTATAGGTGTAATGGATTATAAAGGACTAAAAGCAATTCCTTACATGCCGCATTCGGAAGTAGCGATCATGTTACTGGTCCTTGTTTTATCATCCCTCTGGAACCTGGTGTATGCTGTAGGGATTGGACTAGTGATTGCCTCAATGATGTTTATGAAAAAAATTGGAGACCTCACAGCAAGAGATTCAATGATTCAACCCCTGGCGGAGGAAAAGGCATGGAAGGATGAATTTGATTTTCCTGAAAATTTAAAGCAGGAAGTTTTTATAAAACATTTAAACGGGCCTTTATTTTTTGGATCCACAAGCGACTTTCAAAGTCTTGTGAAACAGATTCCCCAATCTGCATCTATAATTGTGATACGAATGGACAAGATGCCATATATAGATCAATCCGGATTATATGCGGTAGAAGATGTATTGGTTGACCTGGTGAATGATGGTAAAAAAGTTTTACTGGTTAATATTTCAGACCAGCCGAGATACATGTTGGGAAGAATAAAGGTAATACCAGATCTTGTTCCAAATGACCAGGTTTTCAAATCATACAGAGATTGCCTGGTTTGGATAAATGAAAATGTAAAAGACAAGTTTATACAGATAGCCACGTCGATGTAGAATCGAAACAACATAGTTATTTGTAAGAAAATTCCCTCAATTTATATTCACATGCTAAACACCTTTCAGTAGTATTCCTGCTTCTCTATAATCATTGCTGTAATAATGATAGCTTCGTAAAAAAGATAATATCGGAATGAATTTTTAAGCTTGTAACCCCTTTTATAAAACGAATGAAGGGAGTCGTCAATAGTCCTTTCATTTTGAGAATCATTTTCCACAAATGCGCAAACCGGGGTAATTTTTTACCGGGATTTGTAATAAAATATGTAGCGAAATATGTTTGACACCGTTAGTTTAGAGCCTAAATTGGAGAATTAAGAGGACTTATATTTTTTACCGCCTATTTATTTAAAAAAGATAATAACAATTAATACTATTTTTGAAAATGTCAAATTGTAATTTTTCTATACCGTTTATTGCGGATTCATCCCACATTCTTGCTAAAGTCAAATCAGCAATTGAAAGTCAAAATGGATTATTTGAAGGCGATGCTACCTCCGGAAGTTTTGAGGTTACCGTGCTTTCTAATACATTAAAAGGCAATTATAATGTGTTGGGACAGGTTATGAATATTGTTATTACCAACAAACCAATTTTTGTTCCATGTAATACTATTGAAGGCTACTTAAGAAGTAAATTGTCATAGTCGTATTTACCAGGTCATACAAGTTCCCCCGGATGTGATAAAATACGGTGAACTCTTCTCACAAGGTCACTTACTTCAAAAGGCTTTGAAATAAAATCGGTGGCACCATATTCATAAATGGCCGTTTCAGCAACTCGGGGATAGGCAGAAAAAATTATGATAGGAATATGCCTTGTAAAGGAATTAGCCTTTAACTGTTTACATACATCAAAACCATCTATACCTGCAAGGAAAACATCCAGCAGAATTAATTGCGGTTCGTACTTCTTTATTTCTTTCCTCGCGCTATCCCAGTCCGAATATGTTGAAACATTAAAACCCCTCCTTAGCAGTAAGGATTTTACTACCCGTAAAAGGTCTTGATCATCGTCAATTACAGTTATTCGGGGCATAAAATGAAGTAAGCAAAAATTATGCAGTTTTTCTATTTTTTTCGACAATTGCAAAATAATATGCCTGCAATGTCATCCTCTTTAAATGATGGATAATATTAAAAGATAACCTAACCTGACATAGCCAGAACCAAAAAGGAAAAACTACATAATTTTATTGCAAAAAGTTATGGAAAATTTAGTTACCAGATATGGGGATAAAATAACTGGCGTTTTAG
>JBKJRY010000205.1:0-17275 GCA_046593045.1 Chitinophagaceae bacterium
AATCGCGGCTCCGACAACCTATTTTTTAATTTCTAATTTCCTCGTCTGGCTTAGTAATTCACCTCTTGCAGGATTGGGCCGTCCTAAAACGCTGAATGGGCTCTTGCTATGTTACAGCGACGGATTACCTTTTTATCCATGGAGCGTCGCGGCTACCTTTATTTTTTCGGCTATTCTTTTTGGAAGTTATTTTCTTATTGTGAGAAATTCGTTACAGCCTGCAAAGGATGTCGTAAAAAGATAATTTTAAAAGTCTCTTTTTATTAGTTGACTATTCCCGGAAAATTTATTTTCCGCCTTCATAGCCTGTATCGGTCACAAGGTGATTGCCATCCGCCGCTTCTGTTGCCAGCACATCACACCTGTTATTCATAACATTTTGTGCATGGCCTTTTACCCACTTAAAATGAATATTGTGTTTTCTTGAGAGCGAGAAATATTTCAGCCACAGGTCGCTGTTTTTTATATTGCCTTTGAAATTTGTTTTGATCCATTTATTCAGCCATCCTTCCATAACTGCTTTCACCACATAGTTACTGTCAGAATAAATCACAAGATTCAAACCATCTTTTTTCATAGCTTCCAATGCAGCGATCACCGCCATCAATTCCATCCTGTTGTTGGTGGTAAGTTTGTAGCCTTTAGATAATTCCTTTTTGTGATTGCCGTATATCATCACCACGCCATAGCCGCCCGGGCCGGGGTTTCCACGTGAAGAACCGTCTGTATAGATTGTAATAGTATCGTTATTATTCATTGAGGCAGGTACTTTAGTGGAAAACTCATAATTAATTTACAGTCTTTTCGCAGGTAGAGATTATCAATAGTGATAATTTTTCTCTGTGCAATAATTCTTTTTGTAGCATGCTCTTTTTTAAAAAAAGCAAGGACAGTTGGTTGCATTGCTACGGGAATATTTGTTTGCTTAATAACAATTTCATTGTGAGTAGCTTTTTTTAATGCTTCATAAATTAACTCGGCGCAATACATTTTTTTATCAGTATCAAGATCGTATACCCAGTCAAACCGTACATCATCAGCCTTATATTTCAATAGAATTTCAGTTAGCGAATCCTTCTCAGGCCTTGAAAGATCGTACCGGTAAAGTGCACACTTTAAATTTTTTGATGGGTTGATGAATGTGTCAACAGGAACAAATTGTATAGTATCATTCATGGGATCGTTCGGCGCAATATTACATATGAAGAGTTGTCCATTTTTTAGTATCGCAATTCCTGCGTGCGAATAAATCTTTTCTTTTTCATTAATAAATTTTATTTGCTCACTGATTAAATCGTCTGTCATCCGAACGACCAGGTCTCCGCTAATTATTCTTTCTTTTAATGAAGCAATGTTATTGTTGATTTCATCCTGTTTGGAAATAAGCTTTACCTGCTCAGAATGGGGAGAAGTACAGGCGAGCAAAAAAAACAGCAGGCTAAACGATGAAGTAACCAAATAATTCATAGGACCGTGAAAATAATAAAAAATGACCGATGAAATGATAGCGGATCTTTTTAAAACAGGATAAAATTAATTGTGGCTGAAAGTAAGCAAGTCGACACCTACAACAGTTGGACTATAATAACTTCCTGTTGAACCGCTGCCACCTTGTAAACCTGCATCTTGATTGAAATACCTGAAAGCGAATCTACCGGCAGGTATGCTATCATTACCGGGAATGCCGGAAATAGTAATGGTATATTTAGTCCACTTTGCAGGGTAGCCTCCCTGGCTATTATAAATGCGGTTAGGATTAATATCCAGTAATAACTTTGTAAAGCTTCCGGTACCCGAATCCGATTTACCTACATTAGCCGTTCCATCGGTATAGTTTGCCCAAACCTGCATACGATCAGTTGCAGGATCATAATATAATGCATCATCAGTCGCACGACTGTAAAAAGAAATTTTATCGCCATTCTTCATATTAAGCTTTGGTGAAATAAGCCAGGCGCTTATATTTCCACCGTTACCGGATGCGTCTCCAAGGCAGCTTACATCGCAGCTTACAAAATCATTGGGAGTGTTGTGGGCACTATATGCCGGAAATCCCAAATATGGCCCAACATATGCAAACTTTGACTGGTTGGCTTCTTCATATCTTCCTTGCCTCCAGCCTGTTTGTCCTACAGGGCTAGTATTATTTTGAAAAACCCATCCCTTTAAAGTAAGATTACCAACACTATCAAATTCTTCAACGAATGATGAATTCTCTACAGCTGACGAAGGCTGCTCAGATGGGTTTTCCTTCAATGCATCCTTGGAACATGAAGCAATTATTAACATCGATAAAATGAAAACTAAAGAAATAAATAATAAAATCTTATGTTGATTCATTTACAAAATTTATTAAAATTTTTTACTTGTTATCACGTCAATAACCTGCACTTTTATAAGATACCGCGTCTATGCCCACGCCTGATCCGTAACCACCTGCCCCTCCATCGATCACGAAATACCTGAAAGCAAACCTGCCCTTTGCGGGACTATCTAACCCGGAAATAGTGGCCTCAAACCGAGTCCATTGAGAAGGATATGCTGCGGGATCTGGCGACAACACACTGCTAAATGTCAGAAGCGGATTTATGGCAATGAGGACTTTAGTGAAATTGCCTGGATTAATGCCGGTTCCAACATTTAACCCGGTATCATTTGTATTTATCCTTAATTGCAAACTGTTTCCATAATCTGTCGTATCGCCGCTTCCGTTAGGGTATTGAAGTGCTTTCGTATAAAAAACTATTTTATCGTCATTTTGGATAATTAGTAACGGAGATACCAGCCAGTTACTGATTACGCCCTTTGCCGCCGATGTAGAAAGACGATCGGTACCTATAAACCCAACATAACTGCCATTATTGGAATAGGCATTAAAAAAAGGAGGAATGCTGCCACCATTTTGCCATACACTGCTTCCTAAGGGTTCACTTGTATTTATGAATTTCCAACCGCGTGAAAGAGCCGCGGTCGCTGTATCAAATTCTTCTGTAAACGACTGGTCCGGAACGGGCGGTATTGTTGTTAGATAACTATCGTCCTTGCAGGAATGAAAGAAAAAAAATACGAAAAGAATTGCAAGTAGTTTTGCCAGGATTGGGTTTCTCATAAATTTCTGATCCGGTAATTTTGTGATTGCCTTGCAAAGTGAAATTAGGGATTTTTTACTCAACGTAGCAGTTCCTTTTGTGCATGTTTAATCAAAAGAATTCCTCGAGGCTCTGCCTCGGGGTAGTTCATTTTTTTAAAACGAGGTTAAACCTGGAAAACCCCGGTTTTGAAATCCGCAATTTCTGCACAGTTATTGGCAGCTGAAATATTTTCAGAAATTACATTTCTTGTCTCCAAAGGATCTATGATAGCGTCTACCCATAATCGTGAAGCAGCGTAATAAGGAGTAGTTTGCACGGCATATTTATCGATCATATCCGATAATAATTTTTGTTCATTTTCCGCGGTGATAGTTTCACCTTTTGCTTTAAGCGAAGCCACTTCGATTTGCAATAAAGTCTTTGCGGCCTGCTCGCCTCCCATCACAGCAATTTTTGCCGAAGGCCATGCATATATAAACCTCGGGTCATAAGCTTTGCCACACATCGCATAATTGCCTGCCCCGTACGAGTTACCCATAATGATCGTTATTTTAGGCACGACTGAATTAGCAACCGCATTTACCATTTTTGCACCATCTTTTATTATGCCGCTTTGTTCGCTCCGGCTACCTACCATAAAGCCTGTTACGTCCTGCAGAAAAATAAGCGGGATTTTTTTCTGATTGCAATTCATAATAAACCTGGCAGCTTTATCGGCGCTGTCATTATATATTACACCGCCTATTTGTAATTCGCCTTTTTTGTTTTTAATGTTTAACCGCTGGTTGGCAACAATACCAACTGCCCAGCCATCAATCCTGGCATATCCGCAAATAATTGTCTTACCGTATTCCGCCTTGAATTGCTCAAATGAACTTTTACCTTGTAATGGTGAATCACTTTCGTTTGCAGAACTAATATTATGTGCGGTGGTAGTATTTGAAGAACTTTTGTCGGTTACTGGTAATGAATCAACTATTCTTTCAATTATTTCCAGGGTGTCATACGGTTTCGTATTTCCTTCGGGGAAAATGCCGTAAATCTCCTCCGGGTTTTTTGCTGGCGGCAATGGTGTGATCCTGCTAAAACCAGCTTTAGGTGAATCACCAATTTTGTTCATGATCTTTTTTATATGATCAAGGCATTCTTTTTCAGTTTCGAATTTATAATCTGCGATACCGCTTATTTCAGTATGTGTCTCCGCACCTCCCAATGTTTCATTATCAGTAATTTCACCAATAGCGGCTTTTACGAGATAAGGGCCTGCGAGAAAAATATATCCATTTCCTTCCACCATCAGGGTTTCATCGCTCATGATTGGTAGGTAGGCGCCGCCCGCAACGCAAGGCCCCATCACAGCAGCAATTTGGGAAATACCCATAGCGCTCATTTTCGCGTTGTTCCTGAAAATCCGTCCGAAGTGCTCTTTATCAGGAAATATCTCATCCTGCATTGGAAGAAATACACCAGCGCTGTCTACCAGGTATATGACCGATAGCCTGTTCTCCATAGCTATTTCCTGCATACGAAGGTTTTTTTTGCCTGTAATCGGAAACCATGCGCCGGCCTTTACGGTCTGGTCGTTGGCGATTATTACACACTGCCTTCCACTCACATACCCGATGCCAGCCACAGTTCCCCCTGCCGGGCACCCTCCATATTCCTCATACATACCATAGCCTGCGAATGCGCCAATTTCTATGAAAAGAGAACCGTCATCCCGCAGGTATTCTATCCTTTCCCTGGCGGTTAATTTATTTCTTTCCTTTTGTTTTTGAATGGCTTTTTTACCCCCGCCTCTCTCTATTTTATCAAGCAGTTTCCTTGTATGGCTCAATGCCATCTTCATGACATCTTCATTTCTATTAAAGTCTATATCCATAATAAATCAATGAATGTCAAAACTAAAACTTTAAATTTGAGTTAGACACCGCGTATTTTTTTAAACATAACCTATATTATGCATTTGCAGGATTTTTTTCAATCCATATCCAAAAAGATTTTATTAATTATTTCAGGCATCGTTATCGCCCTATTGATCGTTTTTTTTGTATGGCAACAATACAAGTACAAAATAGTACATGAGACCATCGCCGATACAATTGCAAAACAGACGGATAGTCTTTACACAATTTCATACGACTCACTTCATTTTGATGAGATATTGGGAACCGCATCTCTAAAAAATATTCACATCGTTCCAGATACAGTCAGAATAAAAAATATGAGCGTTGATGATCAGCCATACGTGATGCTTGATATTAAAATCGCTTCAATAATGGTAACGGGTGTTAAGACAGATAAGGCACTACTCGGCACTCAAATGATTGGAGATTCTGTGATGATAGAAAACCCTGAGATAACAGTTTATTTTGTAAAGCAATTAAAAAAACAAACAGACATTAGTGTAGAAACAAAATCAGTATACGATCAGATACTCGGTAATCTTACATTGATAAAAGCAGGGCAGGTTTTTATTAATAATATAAATGTAAATGCACAGGGATTTTTTACAAAAGAAAGGAGTTTTGATTTTATAAATGGTAATGTCCTTTTAAAAGATGTCCTAATAGACAGTGCGCATAATCTTGATACCAGCCGTACGTTGTTTTCCAAGGAGGCTGATGTAAAAGTTGCTTCATTCATAACATACAATAATAACCGTCCGGAGCTGAGGGTGAATAATGTGAATTTCCAGGGTGCCGATAACGTGCTTTCTTTTAATGAGATCACGGTGAACAGGTTTGAAAATGAAGCATCAGATAGCAGTAAGTTACTGGCAGCAACTAACCTTCGACTTGAGGGTATTGACGCGGATGAATTTGTAAAAAATAAAAATATTGTTGTAGCAAATATTTATTGTAAACAGATCACACTTTACGAGCCCCCGCTGGATAAATTAAAATCTTCAAAAGGGGCTAAGCCGGCGGATGAGGATACTACGGGTTTCAGGCATGTATATAGCATTGACATGAAACACCTGAATTTTCCTTCGGTTAATTACATCTCACGTAATAAAAGCAAATATTCTTTAGGCAATATTAGTATTAAAATAAATGAGGTAAAGGCTGATGAATTAATCAAGGTACAGAAACACCCCATCGATTTTAGCAACGAAGCTGAGATAAGTTTAAGCAAGATATCTCTAAATTCAAAGAGTGGTTTGTACAATTTCAGTTTCAGCGATGTTGTGCTTAATACACTCAAGAAAGAATTGAAGATTGGTTCCTATGCTATCAGGCCTTTTTTGGGTGAAGAAAAATTTGCAGCCAAAGCACATTTTCAAAAGGACAGGTATGACGTGGAAATGAGAGGCATAGCACTCAAAGGAATCGACATGAAAGACCTCATTGACGAAAAAATAATCGCGTCAGAACTAGTAATAAATAATATTTCTGCAAAAATTTACAGGGACCTCCAAAAACCGTTGAAAGATAAAAGTAAACTTGGTCATTATCCATCCCAGCTACTACTTAAATCCGATATACCAATAAATATATCCAGGGGTACTTTTTCAAATGCTACTATTGAATACAAAGAAAAGGAAGAACTAAGCGACAGCGCTGGTGTTGTAAAATTCACTGAAAGCTCAATTCGCATCAGCAACATAACCAATATACCTGGAGAAATTAAAAAAAATAATGAGATGAAAATTTCTTACGGATCAAAAATCCTGGGTACAATTCCTGTAGAGGGTAGTTTTACTTTTTTTCTTGACAATAAAGACGGAAAGTTTAAAGCCAAGGGAAATATTCCCGCATTTGACGCCCATTTGCTTAATAAAGTTTCCTTACCAATGGCCCTTATGAGAATTAATACAGGGAAGATAAACTCAATTGATTTTGATTTTAATGGCGATAATTTAAGCGCAAGGGGTAAAATGGTTATGAAATACGAAGATCTGAAGGTAGATGTTCTTAAGCGGGACAAAGAATCAGGTGAAATAAAGAAGAAAGGCCTCAAAAGCCTCGTTGCTAATATTATCGTTAAAAACGACAATCCAAAAAATGGAGACCTCCGGGAAGTGCATCCATATTATGATCGGGATGTAAGAAAATCTTTTTTCAACCTGGTTTGGAAAACCATTTTTACAGGAATGAAAAAGACAGTGGGAATTCCATGATGAAGAAAAGCATCTTAGTGAAGAATTGTTGAAAATTAATATTTTATTTTCGTAGCGATGAAACATTTAGAAAGTAAAATTGATTCTGTTGAGCAATATCCTTTCCTTTCCGGAGGCGGAGAAATGGGGACACTTATAAGATCAAGAGATTGGTCCGCCACCAGCTTAGGCGCGCCTGATTCGTGGCCACAGTGCTTACGTACCACACTTAATATCATTCTCAATTCAAAGTTTCCTATGTTTTTATGGTGGGGGCCGGATTTGATTTGTTTTTATAACGATGCTTATCGGCCAAGCCTTGGGCAAAATGGAAAACATCCTGGCATATTAGGTATAAGAGCCAGTGAAGCATGGGCTGAGATATGGGATATTATTAAGCCATTGATTGACCAGGTACTTGCCGGTGGTGTATCTACATGGAGCGAAGACCAGTTAATTCCTATTTTCCGCAATGGTAAAATTGAAAATGTTTACTGGACATTTAGCTATAGTCCCGTGAATGATGAATCCGGTAACACAAATGGCGTCCTTGTAATATGTACTGAAACCACCGGCAAGGTTAATATCTTAAATGAAATAAAAGAAAGCAAGGACCAGTTAGAGAAAAGTGAAAGGCGGTTCAGGAATATTGTGAAACAGGCCCCTTTAGGCATCTCCATTATGCGTGGACCGCAGCATATTGTTGAGATGGCAAACGAAAGCTATCTGCAAATAATTGATAAAAAAGAAAATGAATTTATTGGGAAACCTTTGTTTGAGTCATTACCGGAGGTAGAGGAAACGATAGCTCCTTTACTCACTGAAGTCTTAAATACAGGTGAGCCATTTTACGGAACTGAATTTCCTATAACAATCAATCGAAATGGCCAGCAGGAATTGACCTATTTCAATTTTGTTTATCATCCTCTTCGGGAGGAAGATGATAGTATCTCGGGAATTATAGTTGTAGCCAGCGAGATCACCTCACTGGTGAAAGCAAAACACACATTAGCTGAAAGTGAAAAGCAGTTTAGGAATCTTGTGATGCAATCGCCAACACCTATGGCAATATTTATGGGAGAAAACCATGTAATTGAATTGGCGAACATCCAAATGATTCAAAAAATCTGGAGGAAAAAAGAAAGTGAGGTTTTGGGGAAAAGAATCCTGGATGTATTTCCGGAATTAAAAACTCAGAAATATCCACAGTTGTTACGTGAAGTATACACGTCAGGAAAAGCTCATAGGGAAGATGAATCAGTGGCTTATATTGAGGGAAATGACGGCATGAAAAAGTTTTATCTTGATTTCGAGTATGCTCCATTATTTGAAAGAGAGGGCACTATATCCGGAATAATAATTACAGTGAATGATGTAACAGAAAAGGTGGAAGCACGGCATAATGCAGAGGATGCCGGGGAAAGATTACGATTGGCCGTAGAAGCTACAGAACTTGCTACATGGGACCTCGATTTGCAAACCGAACAATTAATCAGTTCACCGAGGCTGGCAGAAATTTTTGGCCACAATAAAACGGACGAAATCACATTCGGGAGCTTACGTAAACAAGTTCATCCGGACGATATACATGACGTGGTGGAAAAATCATTTGAGAAAGCCCTGCGAACAGGCTTGTATAAATACGAAGCAAGAATATTAAAACCGGGTAATAAAATTTGCTGGATAAGAACACAAGGCAAATTAGTGTTTGATAAAGAAAAAAAGCCGGTAAAATTAATTGGTACACTTAGAGATATCACAGAAGAAAAACAGCATGAACAGGAACTTCTCGAAAGCGAACAAAAATTTCGCTTACTTGCCGATTCCATGCCTCAACATATATGGACTGCTGACACTGAAGGCCACCTAAATTATTTCAATAAATCCGTGTTTGAATTTTCAGGATTAACAGCGGAGCAACTTGATAAAGATGGATGGACAGAAATTGTACATCCTGATGACAGGGAAGAAAATATTAAGGCATGGATGAATTCGGTGACTACTGGGAAAGATTTTTTATTTGAACATCGTTTTCGGAGATATGATGGTGAGTACCGCTGGCAGCTAAGCAGGGCAATTCCACAAAGAGACGCCCGGGGAAATATCCAGATGTGGGTTGGGACAAGTACGGATGTCCAGCAACTGAAAGAAATGGATCAGCAAAAAGATCTTTTTATAAGTATTGCAAGCCATGAATTAAAGACACCTATCACGTCCATAAAGGGCTATGCCCAGGTTTTGCAGTTGATGTATAAAAATAGTGAAGATGCTGTTCTGACAAAGTCCCTTGACAGCATTGATAAGCAGGTAGAAAAACTCACCCATTTAATTTCAGACCTGCTAAATCTATCGAAAATAAAGTCAGGCAAATTTCTTTTGAATAAAGAACATTTTCAAATGAATGGGCTTATAGAGGATGTCATAGATGAGATCAGGCATATCAATCCTGAGTATAACATTATCCTTTCACAGCTGGCCGCAACAATGATATGCGCTGACAGGGAAAGGATAAGCCAGGTTCTAATAAATTTTCTTAGCAATGCCATAAAATATTCTCCTAATTCAAAGGAGATAAAAATTAATAGCGTGATAGAGAATAATAATATAGTTGTTTCAGTAGAAGATTGCGGAATTGGAATAAATAAGAATGATCAGCAGAAAATTTTTGAACGCTTTTATCGTGTTGAAGGAAAAAGTGAAAAAACATTTCCGGGATTTGGCATCGGCTTATTTATTTCGTCAGAGATCATTCACAGGCATAATGGGGAAATTGGTATAAAAAGCGAACCGGGAAAAGGTTCTATTTTTTATTTTTCCCTGCCGCTTGAAAGTTGATCTGAAATAACGAAGCACTTATCATTTATTCCTAAATAACTACCCGGTTGATAAATAAAAATTACTGGTAATTTTTGAAATTACTTCTGCTATATACTCCAGGTGCCGCATGATCGCCTTCAGTAAAGCGAAAGTTTACAAACTTAATTCCCTTGATTTCTGTCAGCGAAAATGTCGTAGTTGCCAAATAGTTTTCCGCACCGGTACTTCCAATATTTTGAGTAAGATACCTGCTATCCGGAATATTTACATACACGGTGTCGTGCGAAATTTTTACAAAATTAAGATGAATTGAATCCCAGTTGATATTTATTAATGAAATCAGTGTCTCGCCGGATAAGGTATCCAGCCTTGCATTTGCGGGCTTATGAACTTTATAGCTATTAGTAGTTTTTTCAAAATCAGCACTCCAGATAGAGGGTACATTTTTTATCACCATGGACGAATCAGCACGGGCAGTGTGAGAAGATTCAAAAACAGTGTCTTCGATTTCAACATCATTTCCCTCCTGTTCGGTTGAGTTAGAATTGCAACTGATAATTGCAAAAAAGAAAATGAGTTTAAATAATTGCCTGGTCATGATATAGGATTTTTGATATCCGACTAATTTATACATTAAAATGGATATCCAATTGCTAAATTCAAAACAATGTTTTGACGCCGCCACTCGCGGTTACTAAAATCAATTTGATTAATCACCCATCTTTGGCCCGGGGGTAAATAAGGTTTTCGGAGAGGTGTAGCGATATCAA
Organism: Chitinophagaceae bacterium; assembly: GCA_046593045.1. Taxonomy (GTDB): domain Bacteria; phylum Bacteroidota; class Bacteroidia; order Chitinophagales; family Chitinophagaceae; genus Ginsengibacter. The sequence continues at coordinate 10,782 of JBKJRY010000205.1, forward strand.
CACGCAAGAGCAATATCTGCAGATTTAAGCGCAATCCGATACCAGCTCCTACCGCAAGCTGGTTGAAAAAGTCTTTCGTGAACTCTGCACCTGGCCTCGCAAGTATGCCAGTACCGGGAAGAGTAGAAGTGTCTTTATTGTACAGCCAGATATTTCCTGCATCAACAAAAAAAGCGCCTTCTATAATGTTATTCACTTTTATGCGCAGTTCACTATTCAGCTCAAGCTTGATGTCGCCCGATTCATCCGGGAAAAAACTGAGGCTATCTGCATTAGGTTCCCTGAAAATTCCTGGCCCGACTGATCTGCTTCTGAATGCACGTATGCTATTATTACCACCAATAAAGAATTGTTTAATAAAAGGCAGTTGCCTTGAATTGCCATAAGGATAACCAAAGCCAAAAATTACTCTGTTAGCAAGCCGCAAGGTGTTACTAAATGAATAATAATACCGGAGATCGCTTTGCAATTTTACGTATTGAGAAATTGGTGCTCCAGCGATTCTTTTCTTCTGGTCTGGCCCACTTGCTTTCGTTAGCAATCCGGCCACATTTCCTGAAAGGTCTGTAATTCCATTAAAATAAAATCCCGTACCCTGGGGGTGATTTGCAAACGGGTCAAAGGTGTAGGAATAATTAGAGCCTATAATGAATTGTGTATCTACTGCATGTTTTAGGGTGAAATTGCTTTTTATACTGTCAAGATATAGGGGCGTTACATTTAGTGCCTGCACATAATTAACGGAGATTGGATTCAACTCGTGCTGAATTTTGATATTTGGCTTCCATGAGTATCCAAGTTCTCCTTTGAAAGAGTTTAATGTATAAAGTTTTCTCCTGTTAAGGAGGTCATAGCTAAGAGTGATTTTGGTTTTTGGAACAAATTCGTTAGTAGTATTAAATTTAAAAAATGGAACCACAAACTTAGGAATAGCAAAGGTTATCCCACCACCGAGTGAATATGTATTGAACCCGGATTGTGAGCCGCTGTATTGCACTTCACTGCCTACATTGGCATGAATTATCATTTGTTCCGCATCCCTGAATGTGTTACGGTTAGTAAATGATAATGTAATTAATGAGCCCACGTAGTTATTTGATTTCGTATTGCCAGAAAGCTCAGCCCGTAATGCTTTTTTAGGAAGCGGGGTAAGATAGTAGTACGTATTTAGCCGCCCGGTATCACCCTGGCTATTGGGTGATAATTCAAACCTGTTTTTTACAAACTTAAAAATATTAAGATTTATAAGCCTGCTCAATGTAAGGTTATGGTCCGTGCGGTTGTAAACATCGCCGGAATCAAATCTTAAGATTCTAGGGAATAGCTTTGGCTTGAATTTTTCCTGAGGGTCGATGATATAATACCCATTGTATAATATATTATTCTCGTGACTTGTATCAGCTTTGCTTGCATTCAGCCTATAATTCGGATAGATATATACATCATCGATAATGTACGGCTTTTTAGCAAGGACGGGAGTTGTCTTTTTCGTTTGGACATACACGTTTATCTGGTTGTTGCCGATAGTGCTGTCTATATCCAGTATTAATAATTCCGGGCCGAAATAATAGTAGCCTTCTTCTTTCAGCACTGCGTCTATTCTTGTTCGTTCACTCTTGATCACATCAAGATCGAATGGATCACCAGCCTTAAGAAGTGTTTCTTTTGTTGTTGCCTGTATAGCCTGGCCAACGGCGGAGCTGTCTGTCACAAAGCTCACTTCTTTAATCGTATATTGAACACCCGGCTCCAGTGTATAACTTGCGTGTGCTTTTTTTCTTTTTACCGTCGTATCTCCAGAGGCGTATGCATGAAAATATCCCTTGTTGTCCAGAAAATTCCTTAGCACTTTTGTATTATAATCGAGGTTGACGCTGCTAAGCAGTACTGGTGGCTCTTCCAATTTTCTAAAAAACTTTCTTAAAAATCCATGTTTAGAAGTGTCCTTGCCTCCAAGATTATAAATTAAAAGCTTAAAAGGAATTCCCAGGAACTTACCGTTGGGCTTCGGCCTGGGAAGATGTTCTGTAAGATCAACTATTTTGTTTTTTTCTTTTTTTGAAAGTGTGCTGTCATCAACTTTTACAGTTGCTCCGGTATACAAAGCATCTCCCTTAGGAACAGTTTTGGTGATATTACACGAAGATGTAAAAACAAAAAATATACAAACTATAATTAAAAAAAAATTGCCAGTTCTTTTAGTGCGCATTATCATTTTCATTTGTATAATTCAAAATCGCCTGGCTATCATCAGGTATATTTTCATCGCTCTTTTTATTTTCCTTTTTTATTTCTCTTTTTATTTCTCTTTTTTCACTTCTCTGTTCTTTAGTCATGAAGATCTGCCTGAACTTATTAAAGTTGACAGATATAATAAAGCTCAGGCCCGTCTCAATCACATATCCTTCAATTTGACCTGTATAATCATTCTTGCGATACGCCCTCAGCATATACGCCCCGTTCTTACTAAGCTTGTAGTCAATAGCTATGTTTCCTGCAATGGCGCTTTGCTGTCCGTTTGCCGGCCTTGGTCCTTCAAGCTGGAAATCATTTCCCACGCTCACTGTGAGCCGGTCATTAAGTAATCGTTTGGACAGTCCTACATTAAAATCAGTACGGTTTTGTTGAGTGCCGGTAGTGTAATCCTGCTGGGAGCTCAAATCAAAATTTATATCTACTCCTTTTATTAATCCCTCGGTGAGCTGATTCAATTGCTCTGTGAGCAGCTTGCTAACGCTTTGCCGCGCAAACGAGTTGGCATCAATGGACCCACCACTGCTGTTATCAAAAGGATTTTCACTTACGAAACGATTCAATAAAAGCAGTGCAAATACCTGTTTGTTCATTTCTCCCTGTTCCTGTCGCATTTGGGTGAGCTTTGTTTGTACCGTGCTTACAATATCCTGCGACACATTATAGCTCCTGTCAGATGGGAGTACAATGTCAAACGAAATTTTTGGCTGGAGCAACTCGCCGCTAATTCCAAGATTTACTTCAAATGGAAGCTTTTGTTTATAAATAGTTGGGTCGCCGGCTATCTGCCCCTGCACAAGATCGAGAGGCGCCGTATTTGCAATATACACGGCAGTGACGTCAACATTTGCTGTGGTAGGCTCGCCTGTCCATACAATCCGACTCCCTTTTTGTATAATAAATTTTCTCTTTATGAAATTGAATGAGAGATCATACGACCCTTCATCAATTTCGTAAGAACCTACTAAGGTTATTTTTCCACTTGCATCTATACCGCCCGTCATTTCACCGTCTCCTTTAATGCGGAGGAAGTCTCCGTTTCCCTGGTCAACAATTAAGTTAAAGGTGGCGTTCCTGCTTATTTTAATATTTATGGATACATCATATCCCTGCAACGGCGAAATTTTGAGAGAATCGTATGGTGCCATGAACAGAGAATCTTCGGGAGTGGCGCTATAATCGACAAAGCGTACGATGCCTTCCCTCTGCACTACGCTGGGTTCGTTTTGAGGAAGCACAACACTAAATTCTGTTTGATCATTTATAGTCAGATCTCCATCAACTACGGGCTGAGTTGGCGTTCCCGTAATTTTGAGATCGGTGGAAAAAACCATTTTCCCATAAAATAACTTATTGTCGTTTTTAGTGGAATTAATTGCCTGGAAATTATCAGCTTTTACAGTAAGATCAAATATATAATCATAAAAGTTGGTAGTGTTTAGCATACCGTCAATTACAATTGCATTGTCTGCTGTATCGCGTATCGTAAATGTGCTAAGTTTAATTCCTTCGTTATTGACGATTGCGATGGCTTCTTTGTCTACTTTAAAAACATTATTTAGTGCGGTGGCGGTAAAAGCAGTATTATTAAAATTGATTCTGCCGTCGATATTAGGATCTTCAAGAGAACCATTCAATGCAATTTTTCCATAAAGATTACCACGTGCATTTTTAATACCACCTTTTGTAAATCCTTCCAACATTTTCATTTGAAGGGAAACTATATCTACATTAAAGTCATAGCTGCTTTTATTGCCCGGCTTTAAAATATAATTTCCAAGTACGCCTATTTCATTCCCATAGCCGTTGAGCCGAACGTCTGCGTTAAAAATGTTGGCAGTATTGTTATTGACTTTTGCAGTGAGGTTGCCGATGGTATCTTTATAAATACTGAGATCCTGCACCGTAAAGTCCGTTGTAAAATTGGGCTGTACCTGGATATTTTTTATCACGGCATTCCCGTTGAGGAGCCCACCTACCAGCAGGGAATCATTTTGGACAAATCCCGTAAGCGTTGCTATATTAAAATTTGTAAAATCAATTCGCAAAGGCTTATTGCTGCCGGAGCCCACGCTGTTTATTGCCAATTGCTGTGATCCCTGGCTCAGCTGAAAATTAGTTGCTGTAATATCATTATTGAAGTACTCAATGCTGTTGTTGTTGGTAGCGCTCCATTTATTATAGTTAAATAAGAGGCTGTCGGGTTTTAAACTGAAGTTGTAATTATTCAAAGATGGCTGGCTTAACAATCCGCTAACTGTATATTTATTTACTGATTTTGCATCTTTTATATTTAGTGTAAAATCCAGGTTATTATTTTGCAGGCTTCCATCTAACGTTGTAGCATACACTGCGAGTGATGAACCACTCTTCAACTGGTTTAATGAAGTCTTGAAAACCAAAGCACCATTTGACGTATGCGCATTGAAAGCAAGGTTATCAATTATGAAACTTCCATACATTATATTGGGAGCTTTCAGATTTGCATCCCAACCGCTATCGTCCGAAAAGTGGGCGTTTAAGTTAACAGGCTTAAGTTGGTGTATTGAAGGTAGAAATGCACGCAGCGCCAGGTTGTCCGTAACACCCGCCGTGATTGTAAAATCATAGGGTTCTACCTTTGCAACATTTCGTTTGGCCGTTAATGCGAAGTAAGGATCTATTGACTGCTGAAATATATCTGCCATCTGAGTAAGCCTATAACTTCCTTTGATTGTTGCTGAAACAAAATCGCTTTTTAGAATAATACTTTTATTACCTCCGGTGTTGGCTGCTATTACCTGCAGTGAATCAAGCATAATTCTTTGATCGTTATAGACAAGAGTTGAGTGTGTTATATTCAAATTTCCGGCTAGATTATCGGGATCAACATTTGTGAACTCACCTTGTATTTGCCCATGGTATTTTAAAGGCGTAGGTGTAAGGTTAAGAGCTAATGTTTTTATGCTATCAATAGTGGCATTGATATGCAAGGACGGGTATTTTCCAAGAAATTCGCCATCGGCTGCAATGTTTGCCTCAAGATTAGGATCATGAACAGAGGCCTTTAAAGCATAACTTTTATTGGCAATATTTCCATCGATATTGATGTTCCTGTAATTGTATTTATTCAAGGTAACATTTGCGATTTTGCCATTGAATGTTGCATTTGCCGTTTCCGGTGTAAACCCACGGCCTTTCGCAGCTATATCTGCTGTCAGCAGGCCGAGTTGCGGATTCTGTAATAGTGTGCCAAGATCAAGGCTACGGGTATTTACGATAAGATCATATTGCGCTTTGTTTTGATCTGTAATATTTACAAGCTTTCCTTTTATTTTGACATCGCCTGAAGTTGAGTTAATGGCAATATCAGTATAAAGATTTTGCATTCCGCCCTTCACAAGCCCTGAAGCGGTAAATGATTCAGGAATCCTAATATTTGAAGGCAAAGTATTCGGTGGAATTAAAGACATAACATCATTTCTGCCTGATTGAAATTTTTGGATATTGATATCTGTATATAGTTTAGCAGGGTCAGGTAACCCTCTTATTACACCGCTTACTTTTATATCAGTAGATGTGAGTCCTCTCAATACTACTTTCTGTAAATTAAGATCGTTAATTTTTCCTGTAACTCTTGCATCCACATATAAAATGGCATTGGCAGGAATGTTAGTTGAATTTGCAGATAATACAGGAACCAATAATAGCAAGTCTTTCATTGCAAGCTTACTATTTTCCAAGTCGATATCAAGGCCAAGAACGCCGGGGTCTTTTTGCAAAGCTGCAAGAGAAGGGTAATTTATAACCGCTGATCTTTTCAATTGTGAACCGGGTGTTTCCAGCAACAGGTCCTGTAAAGAAATACCGGTAGAATTCATTGTAAAGTCAGTGCTGAGATTATTTAATACAAAACCACTTTGATCTTTGAGGCTTGCCGATTGAATAGAAACAAGTGTGGTGTCAAGGCTATATACAAGATCTGTTGCTTTTAACAAAATACCGTGCAGATCGAGATGTGAATAATCCATTCCATTAGTAATCCTGGGAGCAGACTTGTCATCAAATTTTAAATTACTGTTACTAATTTCCAATTCTGAAGATATTATTTTGAAAGGGGGAGTTTCTGCCACAGTGATGACAGAATCTTTTGGTGCTACCTTTACCTGTTTTGAATCAGTTTCAACAGTTATTGTTGAATTACTAAGATGTGCTCTATCCAGTGTAATAATGCTCCGTTTAAGGTCAAATGTTTTTGGATT
>JBKJRY010000278.1:0-26260 GCA_046593045.1 Chitinophagaceae bacterium
TCTGGAGTTGATGCACGCTTTCTGGTGGGTCTTTTTGAATTACCTTGCATTTGCGTTTGCTTTTTTGCAGTGTAACCCAAATATAGCAAAGGCTTAAGAGTTAATCAGCAAACCCTATTTAATAATTAAAATACTTATACGCCCATGTATTCTTTAAGAAGGTTACTTCTTGAGGCAGTTCGTAATTTGGTTAATGCTTTATCTTTTATTTGTCTAACCCTTTCCCTTGTAAGACAAAACCTTGCACCAATATCCTCAAGGCTTAATGGCTGATCTTCTCCAATGCCATAAAAAAAACAAATTACTTCCTTTTGTCGTTCGGTAAGTATACTTAGAGAACGTTGAATTTCAAGTTTCAATGAATCCCTGAACATTATTTGCTTATCCGCACTGTCAGCATTTAAATTTACCATCACGTCGATAAGTGTACTTTCTTCCCCCTCGCTGAGAGGTGAATCCATACTTACATGCCTTGCCGCAACATTCATAGTTGCAGAAACTTCTTCAGGATCTATATCAAGGTAAAAAGCTAATTCTTCTGCTGTAGGGGTACGTTCAAATTCCTGTTCAAGGTAAGAAAAGGCCCTGCTGATACGATTGGTGAGGCCTACCTTATTTAGCGGTAGTCTCACAATTCTTGATTGCTCTGCAAGCGCCTGCATTATGCTTTGGCGTATCCACCACACACCGTACGATATAAATTTAAACCCCCTGGTTTCATCAAAGCGCTGGGCAGCTTTTATTAACCCCAAGTTTCCCTCATTAATCAAATCGGGTAAAGTAAGTCCCTGATTTTGATATTGCTTTGCAACAGATACAACAAACCTTAGGTTAGCCTTCGTTAGTCTATCAAGAGCTTCCTGATCGCCTTGCTTGATCCGGAGTGCAAGTTTTACTTCTTCTTCCGGGGTGATAAGATCCACCTTACCGATTTCCTGTAAATATTTTTCCAGGCTTTCACTTTCGCGATTGGTGATGGATTTTGAAATTTTTAATTGGCGCATACTCATAAGTTGTACTTTTTAAGGGGGGGGTTCACAACATAGTAGTTTGGTTATACGTACTTAGCTTTAAACTCAGTAGTTAACGTAATTTATAGTGTTTTAAGTATGTTGCCAAATAAAATGTTTTGAGTTTCGTTTTGAGTTAATATTAATTTGTAAGCGGTTGTTAGGCTTTTTTTATATATTTCCAAATAAAAGTTTAAATTAGGTTGGTTAGTTGAATTTTTTATATTATTGCACATATACATTATAGACTTTAGTAAAAGATGAGTAAGAAAATACAATTCACACTTGAATATCCGGTTAGATGCTCGCCTGCCATTTTATATGAATTCCTTTCCACATCGACCGGGCTTCAGGAATGGTTTGCAGATAAGGTTGAGGATACCGATGGCTTATTTAGTTTTGCATGGAATGGTTCTGCGGAAGATGCGGAGGTAATAGCAAGTGAAGAAAACAAATCAATTCGTTTTCACTGGATCAATTCTCCAAAAGATGAATATTTTGAATTCAGCATTGATAAATCGGAAGTCACCAATCTTACTATTTTAGTAATTAACGACTTTGCGGAAAAAAAGGAAATTAAGGACCAAAGTCAACTTTGGGAAACACAGGTGAAAGAACTATTTCACCGCCTGGGAAATTAAACCCAAAAAAAATCATTGTTTACTTATCCTCAGCATGCTTTATTTATCCGGAAGTTTTATTCCCAGGTAATGGGAGCGGTATGATAATTTTATAATATCAATTATTTCGCCGTAGGTTTTTTCCAAAAAGCCAGGAGTTTCATTCCATTTACTTAATTCAATTTTTTTTGAAATTTTGAAAAAGTTTTTTAAGCTTATTGCAGCTTGTTGCTGTTCATCAAGATCTTTTACTGAAACATAATTTGTGTTATCAAACAAGTGTTGCCATTCATCTTCCGCAATACATATAAAAAAATCTGACTCACTTAGATGGTTAAGAATATCTGGTACAACTATATTTTTCAATTTATGCTCGCCGGAGATATGCAGCGTTATACTAAAAAAATTCCCCCACAAGAACATTGTTCTAACAGCGAATATATCTTCCTTTTTAAACAACGCAGGATAATCAAGCATCACGTATGGCAAGCCTAAATAATTATCACCTTTAAAAATTTTTCCGTTTTTTTCGATATCGAACCCTGGTAATAAGTTTTGTTCTTTCACTGAAATGCTTTTATATTTTTCAAGCAATTCCCCAAAAAGTAAATACACTTTTTTTAAAATCGACTGTTTAGTTAAAATCCAGTCAGTATTATTTACGAGCTCCATTTCAAATTTTGAAAGATGTATTTTTGCTTCAACACTCATAAATGAAATTTACAACAAAGAGATTAAAACAGAGCATCGCCTGGTGTTAACTGCATGTTTAAGAAACTTGATAAACTTATTTTAAAAGCATTTTTGTGGCCATTTATCGCCACATTTTTCATTACACTGTTTGTGTTCATGATGCAGATACTGTGGAAGTACATTGATGATCTTGTGGGTAAAGGGTTAGACATATTGACACTCACAAAATTCCTCATTTATGCAAGTGCAACTTTAGTGACACTCGCACTTCCCATTGCCATATTGCTTTCCTCGCTAATGACGTTTGGCAAATTAGGTGAAAGCTTTGAACTCGTGGCTATTAAATCGTCAGGCATTTCGCTATTACGATTTATGCAGCCTTTGTTTTTTGTATCTGTAGTTCTTACTGGAGTAGCTTTCCTGTTTGCAAATTATATCGCACCTGTTGCAAATTTAAAATTTGCAGTTATATATAATGACATTTATCGTAAGAGTCCCGCCTTCGATTTAAAAGACGGTGTTTTTTATAACGGCTTCAGAGGATTTTCTATAAAAGTTGGAAAAAAAGAAGAAGATAAAAGTACACTTCACAATGTGCTTATCTATGAACAGTCTTATGGAGTGCAGGATAATACCATTATTTCCGAAAAAGGAAAAATGACTGTTAGTAATGATAAAAAATTCCTGGAATTCCGTTTACAAAATGGTCACCGCTACGAGGAGAAAGGCGATATAAATTCCCCGGAAAATGAATTTATATCGTTAGGATTTAAGGAATATAATAAACTTTTTGATCTTACTCAACTCAACCTGCAAAAGACATCCGACAGCCTGTTTATGAATAATATCAGGATGAAAACTCTGAGGCAACTTGATCATGCTATTGATTCACTAAGAAAGATTCCTGATTCACTTATTAAAAGGAGCAGGTCGGAACTTAAATTGTATATCCAGTATGCAAAGTATAGAGATAGTACAAAAAATACAAAGCCAATAAGCGTTGCCGAAATGCAAACATCTGAGGCAAGTAAAATCGGCAAAAACAAACAGGCAAAAGAATTTGACGAACTTATTCCTGACAGCTTACAACGGACAGTAAGAGACCTGGGAATTAATATAATTAGCAATGTACGCAACACGCTTCAAACTACAGGCAGTGATTATGTTAACCGTTTACAGGAAATCAATTTCAACAAAATAGAGTGGCATAAAAAACTCTCGCTTTCCTTTGCATGCCTTGTTTTATTTTTTATTGGCGCACCTCTTGGTTCCATAATCAGGAAAGGTGGTCTGGGTATGCCTTTGGTTGTTGCTTTACTTTTCTTCATGATCTTTTACCTACTGAATATTTTCGGAGAAAAATTTACAAAGGACAACACTCTCGGTCCCGTAACAGGTATATGGCTTCCTGTAATTGTGCTCACACCTGTGGGATTTTTCTTAACCTACAAAGCCATGCATGACTCTCAATTATTCAATACTGAGTATTATTACAGGCTATTCAAAAAATTAAGATTAGGTACAGGAAAACTATTTGGATTTTTTAGTAAGAAATAATATGTTTTGCTATACAATACAGAATGATATATAACATCATTAAATAGACTCAGCCTTTGTATAGAAGCATTAGTATTTACAAAATGCAACTAAAACAAAGGCTGATGTGTTGAAAAGCAATCTGGTGCAAATGTATAAATTATGATTAATGTTTTCCAAATAATTATTCAAATATTTTTTTTGAAAGCTGTTAATTTTTAGGTCACTTCATTTTCTTTTGATTATCAACATCATCATCAAAAGTTATATATTCGTTTATCTCAAAAATTAAATAATTGGAAATGGAATTATGGAAAGAATACCAGGAAAAAAATAAAGAAAGATTTTTGAATGAAATGATGGAGCTTTTGCGTATTCCTTCGGTAAGTGCTAAAAGCGAACATAAAAATGACATGCGTAAATGTGCTGAAGCTGTAAAAGCAAGCCTTCTCTCTTCAGGCGCCGATAAAGCCGAGATACTTCCTACAGATGGATTCCCCGTAGTGTACGGAGAAAAAATAGTTGACAAAAATAAACCTACAGTACTTATATATGGCCATTACGATGTGCAACCTGCCGAACCGTTGGAGCTTTGGCATAGCGGACCTTTCGAACCTATTATCAAAGATGGAAAAATTTATGCCAGGGGTTCTGCAGATGACAAAGGTCAATTTTATATGCATGTAAAAGCATTTGAGACTCTTGTCAAAACCAACACCATGTCGACAAACATCAAGTTTTTAATAGAAGGAGAAGAAGAAATTGGCTCTCCGAATCTTGGAAAATTTGTGTCAGAAAATAAAGAACTTCTAAAAGCTGATGTAATACTTATAAGCGATAGCTCAATGTTAAGCATGGAAACTCCCTCCCTTGATATAGGTGTTCGGGGCCTTTCTTATATTGAAGTTGAAATAACCGGTGCAGACAGAGATCTGCATAGTGGAACTTACGGTGGTGCAGTCGCAAACCCGATCACTATACTTGCTCAAATGATTTCTTCCTGCTTTGATGAAAATAATCACATCATTATCCCGGGTTTTTATGATGATGTTGTAGAAGCCTCTGCTGAAGAAAGAGAATTGATGAATAAAGCCCCGTATGATGAAACCGAATACAAAAAGGAACTCGGTGTAAATGAATTATGGGGAGAAAAGGGTTTTACAACAAATGAAAGAACCGGCATACGCCCTACCCTGGAAGTAAATGGTATTTGGGGTGGCTATATGGGTGAAGGAGCAAAAACAGTTCTACCTTCAAAAGCAACAGCAAAGATTTCTGCAAGGCTGGTTCCAAATCAATCATCCGAAAAAATGACTAAGCTGCTGCTTGATTATTTCAAAAATATTGCGCCACCCGGTGTTTCCATCAAAGCATTTGAACATCATGGCGGTGAGCCTTATATGACTCCTATAGATAGTAAAGGATACCAGGCAGCTGCTAAAGCAATTGAGCAGACATTTGGTATATCACCTATACCTCTAAGAGGCGGCGGAAGTATTCCTATTTGCTCGATACTTGAAAAAGAACTAGGCATAAAAATAATATTTATGGGGTTCGGCCTGGACAGTGATAACCTGCATTCACCAAATGAAAAGTACGGCATTGAAAATTTTTATAAGGGGATAGAAACCATTCCCTGGTTTCATAAATATTTTGCTGAAGGAAAGAATAAAAATTAAGCTGAATTTCATTTCAGGTTAAATAATTATGAGTATAAGAATATTCTTTCTTAAGGAATGGCATAATTATAATGTGATTCTGAGGGCCTTTTAGTCCATTAGCATTCTAAAAAATGATTACCCGGGCACAATAAATTATCAATCTCCACACGAATGGATATCTACAAAAAACCACCTTTTCTTGTTACTTTATTCCTTGTCTTATTATGCCTCATTGCAATTGGATTTATCACATGGATAGGCCAGGATATAATTGTACCGGTAGCGTTTTCGGCTTTATTGGCTATCTTGCTACTTCCATTAAACAACTTTCTTGAAAAGAAGCTTAGCCGGGTCTGGGCTATATCACTTTCATTAGTTATTGCAATCACATTGCTTGCAACGCTCATTTATTTTTTTACCATTAAAATATCCGGATTTATTGATGACCTGCCAACAATCAAAAGGCAGCTAAATCATCATTTGCGGACAGCCCAAAACTGGGCGTATACTCAGTTTCATCTCACCAGGAGAGAACAAGCCGAATACCTTGAGCAGGCAAAAACTCAAATTCAGGGTAAAGATGGTACTGGCTTTATTGGACAAACACTTGCAACAATAACTAATTCTATAATATTTTTGGTTCTTCTGCCGATCTATACATTTCTAATTTTGTATTACAGGAAAATGATACGCAAATTTCTCGTAAGTATTTTTTCTGAGCATCACAGGACGCATGTTATCGATGTGATAAACGAATCAAAAATGATTGTTCAGAGTTATATGACAGGCCTATTGATAGAAATGGGAATTATTACTCTTATAAACTATGCCGGCTTCTTAATCATTGGAATACGGTATGCTTTTTTTCTTGCGTTGCTTTCCGCAATTTTGAATATGATTCCTTATATAGGAATGATTATAGCTTCCATTTTTTGTATGCTTGTAACTTTGACAACCACTAATAATCTCACAGATATTTTATTGGTTCTTGTGGTACTTACAGTAGTTCAGTTCTTTGATAATAACATTATTATGCCCAAAGTGGTAAGCTCAAAAGTAAAGATCAATGCGTTAATTACCATTTTTGGAGTTTTGGTGGGCGGCGCAATTGCAGGGGTTTCAGGAATGTTTCTATCCATACCGACTATAGCTATTATTAAATCAATTTTCGACAGAGTTGAACCTTTAAAACCATGGGGTGAAATGTTAGGTGATGATATTACTTCAGATGAAAAAGGAAAGTTATTAAAACTTGCAAAAGCGAGGTTAAAACGAAGGAAACGAATTACTACTAAATAACCTTAGGATTACTTCACCAGCTGTTTTACATGTCGTGATTGATAATCCAATGAATAGAAATATTGTTCATTTAATGGTCTGAATGGATATTATTGTTGAAACTGCCGAAATTGTATTATAAACAAATGGCTTTTTTATTGCAAAAAGACGGTAATGCCTCTGTTTTTGTATGTAGTAATCGCTTATTTTTGCGCACAATCTCAATAAAGATATTTTGAATGATAGATGTTTTTGATAAACTCGTAAAAGACGGAGGTCCGATAGGTAGGCATGTTGATCGTGCGCATGGATATTTTTCATTTCCCAAGCTCGAAGGTGAATTGGGTAGCAGAATGTTTTTTAGAGGGAAAGAAAAGATTGTTTGGAGCCTGAATAACTATCTGGGTCTTGTAAATCACCCTGAAACCAGGAAGGTAGATGCGGAAGCCGCCGCAAAATGGGGAATGGGAAACCCTATGGGTGCCCGCATGATGAGTGGTGAAACTTCAATGCATGAAGAACTTGAAAGAGTTATTGCAGACTTTGTGAAGCGTGAAGATGCTATGTTGCTGAATTTTGGATACCAGGGTGTTATGAGTTGCATTGATGCATTGGTAAATCGCCGCGATGTAATTGTATACGATGGGGAATCCCACGCATGCCTTGTAGATGGTATAAGATTACATATGGGATTTAGCTATACTTATAAGCATAATGACATTGCTGATTGCGAGAAACAATTGCAACGTGCGGAAAAGATGGCTGAAAAAAATGGCGGCGGAATATTACTAATTACGGAAGGCGTGTTTGGAATGAGTGGCAACCAGGGTAAAATTAAAGAAATAGTTGCTTTAAAGAAAAAATATAAGTTCAGGATATTAATAGATGATGCACACGGTTTTGGTTCTATGGGCCCTACTGGAGCAGGAGCTGATGAAGAACAAGGTTGTCAGAATGATGTAGATCTTTATTTCAGCACATTTGTAAAAAGCATGGGTAGTATTGGTGCATTCATAAGCGGCCCAAAAAAAATAATGACCTACCTGAGGTATAATGTTCGTTCACAAATATTTGCTAAAAGTCTTCCTTTGATTGTGGTGGACGGAATGTTAAAGAGAATGGAAATGCTTAAGACAATGCCTGAGCTTCGCAGAAGATTATGGCAAAATGTAAACGCACTCCAAAATGGATTGAAAAATAAAGGATTTGATATAGGAACTACTAATAGCCCGGTAACGCCGGTCTTTATGAAGGGGGGCCTTCCCGAAGCCACTGGAATGGTGATGGATATAAGGGAAAACTATAATATCTTTTGCTCTGTAGTTGTATTTCCGGTTATACCAAAGGGCCAAATCATATTCAGGCTTATCCCCACTGCTGCACACAGTGATGAGGATATAGAAATAACTCTGAACGCATTTGAAGAAACCAAAAAGAAACTTGACGCCGGCGTATACCAGGCAGAAAATATCCCCGACATGGCCGACACAGGTATGGGACAAAAAGGTGAGATGTAAAACAAAACCGGGCTACTAAAGAGAAGCCCGGGATAATCAAAAAATCTTAACCATTTAATCTTAAGACTAGAATCTATATTGAAGTCGCACAGTTTGTAATAGAAGTTGTCTCCCTCCTTTTCATTTAATATACTTTAACACTTTTCCTTTATTATTTTATTCTGGCCAGAGTTTATTCCTATAGATACCTATCATTTTTCATTCTCGAAATTATGCGCTAAAGGCACTTAGAAGAAAATCTTTCATATATAAAAAAGGGGCCGGATAAAAATCCACCCCTGTTATAATCCAATATCCTATGAAAAACCGAGTTTGAAACTGACTTAACAGTTCCTTAATATTTTAAGTGGCAAAACCACAATTATTTATAATAGTCACACTACTTAATGAAGTTATACTTAACGTCTAGAAGTCGTTAATGTTTAACACGTGGTTGCATCGAATCTGACTTTATTAAGAAAATAAAAAAGGGGCCGGATGAAAATCCACCCCTGTTATAATCCAATATCCTATGAAAAACCGAGTTTGAAACTGATTTCCAGTTTCTTATAATTTAATATGGCTTTTACCATGTTGATTTAAAAGTTGATTTATATACTGTAAAGCTTTGTGTTTTATAGACACCTTCGCCAAAATATTTTAATATGGGCTCTATTTCCTTTGGCTCTAAAAAACCAGGGATAGATATAGGCTCTGAATGCGTATCTGGAATAATTATAGTAGCAGGAAAGCCAAGCTGACCCGAAGTTGCATACAAGGCAAAATCATTTATTTTATAGTCATTATTATAATTGTATTCTTTTTCTTTCCATTGTACCATTTCTTTTGATTCAGCATTCAATTTTACCGGGTAAAAATGATCACTTATATATGCAATAACCTTCGCATTGGTATAAGTCTTTTTATCCATTACTTTACACCAATAACACCAATTAGTATATAAATCTATTAACACTGGTTTTGATTCTGTTTCCAATTGTGCTGAAAGTTTATTCATCTCCATCCAGTCAAGTTTATCACGGTGAGTTGGATTAACTTTGGCCGAAGTAAGAATGACCATGCAAACAATTAAGATAAATTTCATTTTCATCGCCATGACAATATAAACGTACGGAAATAGATTTTATTGGGTTTGTATCGATAATTAATTAATTATTCTTGGAGACTTCAAATTAATAAAAGTTTAAATTTTTTTTCAATGCATAAAATAATTGTTGCTATCACCGGAGCAAGCGGCTCCATTTACCCTCAATTACTATTGAAAAAGCTCTTTTTAATTAAAGATCAATGGACTGACCTCGGTATTGTAATCACCGACAATGCAAAAATTGTATGGCAAACCGAACTTGAAAATAAAGATTATACAAATTTTGATGCACAATATTTCTCAAAGACCGATTTTATGGCGCCTTTTGCCTCCGGATCAGGTGATTACGACATCATGATCATTGCTCCCTGCAGTATGGGCACACTTGGTCGCATAGCCTCAGGAACATCGGGCGATTTAATATCCAGGGCCGCAGACGTAGTATTAAAAGAAAGGCGTAAACTAATATGTGTCGTAAGGGATACACCCTATAATCTTATTCATATCCGGAACATGGAAACTATAACAATAGCGGGAGGAATCATATGCCCTGCAACTCCTTCTTTCTACAGTAGACCAAAAACCCTGGAAGAAGCTGCTTATACCGTGGTGGACAGGGTACTCGATCTTGCAGGTTTAAAAATTGACACTTTTAGGTGGGGCAAATGAAAAAGGCCCGTAAATGAAGGGCCTTAATATTTTTAAATCGCTTAAAGTTATCTCAAATCTATCACTTCAACATTTTGGTATTTTTTTGGATCAAATACAAATAATGCATCAGGTATAGGATTGTTTGTTTTCATGCTCAGCACATTGTAAGTATACTTATTACCATTTTTCTCGAAAACTTTTGTGCTCACTATTGACTGATTTAATTTATCAATACTTACAAGTACTTTAAAAAATGTTTTCGTTTTATCAACAGGAGTTAACTCAATTTCGCGGATAGTTCTTTTGCCGGATTTTGATTCCCCATTCAGCTTATACAAAAAATCTTTATCGTAAAAGTTAGTGAACATTTTTTGTGGAGTTATCATATTGGAAGATCCATCAAACTTCGTAACCTGTACTTCATTATCAGAATTATCATAAGTCCATATATTATTACCATCGCTGTAAATTTCCTGCCCTGAGATCGTAATTTTGTATTTAGACCCTTTCATGTTTACTACACCAGTTTTTGTACCCAGTACTTTACCTTCAGAATTTTCAATCTTTAAAGTAAATTGGGCAACTACTGATTTGTACGTTTTAAACTTAGAACTTACCTGGTCTAATATTTTTTTTGCATCAGGATCGCTTTTACCTATATAGGAGGATTGCGAAAAAGAAGCATAACCGTAAAAAATAAAAAAGATAAATAGTAATTTTTTGGTCATGGTATTTATTTAATTGAATGCCATTTTTTTGAGCAGTAAATATACACCATAGACGAAGTTTTATGGACCGTAGTTTAAGGGAAGATTATAGTATAATGTTAATTTTCTCTAATAAGAATATGCAACTTAACTGCGCATTTCACTTTCTACATTTACTTCGTTTGCCATTTTCGAAGAATGGTTAAAGTTTTTGGCAGCGTTTATAAAATGTACAAATACTGGTTGTGGATTTTCCACTGTGCTTTTTAATTCAGGATGATATTGCACACCTATAAAGAAAGGATGGTTTGACAATTCAAGAATTTCAACGAGGCCTGTTTGAGGATTTATCCCACTTGCGATCATCCCGGCTTCTTCAAAACCCGAAAGATATTTATTATTAAATTCCCAGCGATGCCGGTGACGCTCATTTATAGTTGAAGTGCCATAAACATGATGGGCGAGAGTATTTTCTTTTATCTCACATGGATAAGATCCAAGCCTCATAGTACCACCTTTAATGGTAATATTCTTTTGTTCCTCCATCATATCAATCACTGGATTTAAGGTACTTTCATTCATTTCTGTTGAATCCGCGTCTTCAATTCCAAGGACATTACGTGCAAATTCAATTGCAGCCATTTGCATACCAAGACAAATACCAAAAAAAGGAAGTTTATGTTCCCTGGCATATTTTACAGCGATAATTTTCCCCTCCACTCCGCGAAAACCAAAGCCTGGCGCCACTAATAAACCGTCAAGGTCATTTAATTTTTCAGCAACATTCTCTTCCGAAATATACTCGCTATGCACATTTACAACCTGCACTTTACAATCATTCATTGCACCTGCATGGATAAAAGATTCCAGGATGGATTTATAGGCAT
The DNA here is from genome assembly GCA_046593045.1 of Chitinophagaceae bacterium. Taxonomy (GTDB): domain Bacteria; phylum Bacteroidota; class Bacteroidia; order Chitinophagales; family Chitinophagaceae; genus Ginsengibacter. The sequence continues at coordinate 11,648 of JBKJRY010000278.1, forward strand.
CCTGCAGTTCAATGTACTTTCCTATAAGGCCTATAGTAACTTTGTAACGCGGATGTTTTAACTTTTCCAGGAACTCTTTCCATTTGTCTAAATCAGGCTCACCATAATTGGTTATCTGCAATTTTTTCATGACAATCAGATCAAGCTTTTCACGCAGCATTGCAATGGGCACTTCATAAATTGTTGACGCATCTGCTGCTTCTATAACAGCATCTTCTTTTACGTTGCAAAAAAGAGCAATTTTCCTTTTGATCTCATCGCCCAGCGGCCTTTCGGTTCTACAAACAAGTATGTCAGGATGTATTCCGTTTTCGCTCATTAATTTTACGCTATGTTGTGTTGGCTTTGTCTTAAGTTCTTTCGCCGCTTTCAGGTAAGGTATCAAAGTAAGGTGAACTACAATACAATCTTCTTCAGGCATCTCCCATTGCAACTGACGAACAGCTTCAATGAATGGAAGACTTTCAATATCACCAACGGTTCCTCCTATCTCTGTAAGGATAACGTCGTATTCATTTTTCTCACCAAGTAACAACATTCTTCGTTTAATCTCGTCCGTTATATGTGGTACTACCTGTACAGTCTTTCCCAGGTAATCGCCCGCCCTTTCCTTATTGATAACGGTTTGATAAATGCGGCCTGTAGTTACATTATTGGCCTGAGAAGTATGAATATTTAGAAATCGTTCATAATGCCCAAGGTCAAGGTCCGTCTCTGCACCATCTTCTGTAACATAACATTCTCCATGTTCATACGGATTTAGAGTGCCGGGATCAACATTGATGTATGGATCAAATTTTTGTATTGTGGTTTTTAGGCCCCTTGACTGCAACAATTTTGCAAGAGAAGCAGCAATAATCCCTTTTCCTAAGGAAGAAGTAACTCCACCCGTAACAAAAATATACTTGGCCATTTTTTTGAATTGATTCTTAAAAAAAATTTTTATTAAATAAAGTTGGCAAGCAACGATAAATGCTACTTACAAATAATTAAATTATATATCACAAAATAGACTGACCAGCGGAAAGAAAAAATGAAGAAGTAAAATCCGTGAGGTCATGCAAACTTACAGTTAATAATTCACGCTAAAAAAGGAAAATAATATTTCTTGAAAAAAATTATAAACAGGCTGTTAAAAATTGATAATTAATACTCAGCTGAAATAAAAACATAATCCGTTGGCAACTTTTCAGCATAAATCTGAAGAAATTCATGATCAGAAAGTGGCCGGATTCAAATTAAGCATGGGATAGACCAAAGTGCCAGCAACAATTTTAGTATATCTTTTTATGGGAGAGATAATTTCTCACATAATCATCCACACCTTCTTCTAAAAAATAGAAATTTTTTAGGTAATCCACATTTTTTATTTTTTGCATTTCTGCCTGCGTGTAATATTGATAAGTTTCCCGTAAGTCTTCAGGCATATCTATATATTCAATAGCAGGCTTCCTATCAAGGCCATGGAACGTTGCCTTTACCAGGTCATTGAATGAACGGGCGATACCAGTTCCCACATTATATATTCCCGATTTAAAGTTTTCATAACCGGTGATCCGGCATTCTAAAAACCAAAAGCAGATATTAAGCACATCTTTTACATAAATAAAATCCCGTAATTGTTCACCATCATGAAATCCTTCTTTGTGTGATTTGAAAAGTTTTACAAATCCATTTTTAATTATTTGGTTATAAGAATGAAAAATCACACTGGCCATTCTTCCTTTATGGTATTCATTAGGCCCATACACATTAAAAAACTTTAGACCAGCCCAAGCCGGAGGAGACTGCTTTTGTTGAAGCACCCACTTATCAAATTCATTTTTTGAAACACCATAGGGATTAAGTGGTTTTAAATGCTCAACAATTTCGTGATCATCTTTATAACCCAATTCCCCAGCGCCATAGGTGGCAGCAGATGACGCATAAACTAATGGAATATTATTTTGAACGCAATAATTCCAAACTTTCTTGGAATAGTCAACATTTAAATGTTCATGTATAGAATAGTCAAACTCAGTAGTATCAGTTCTTGCTCCAATATGATAAACAAACGAAATTTCCATTTCTTTCTTTTGGAGCCAATCGAAAAAAATTTCTCTTTCAACCTTAAATAGAAATTTTTTCCCGGTAAGATTTAAATCTTTTTCATTAGAGGAAAAATCATCAACAAGAATAAGATTCTGAAACCCCTTATTATTCAGGTAACTAACGAGGCAGCTTCCAATAAATCCTGCAGCACCCGTAACTACTATGTTTGATTGATTATCCATTACTCTGGCAGGTAAGTTTTAAGATGGTTCCCAATGGCATTATCAAATTTCTCTTTCCAATTTTTGATGTTTCCCCATGACTCCTTATTTACATAAATTTCTCCGTGGGTAACACTTCCTATTTTTTGAAAAGCAATCTTTAACGAAGACTCAAACTCCTCAATATTTTCTTTTGCAACTGTTGTAACCACTCTTCCCTGCGCTTCGCCAAATAAAAACGCGTCTTTGCGAATATGGTTATTAGTTAGCTCAATTTCAAAACCCAACTGCCTGTTAAAGCTACTCTCAGCAAGAGTAACGAACAGGCCACCTTCACTTACATCATGAGCAGATTCGATAATTTTTTTATTAATTAAGCTATTAATCGCCACATGCAAATTATATTCTTCGTCAAGATTAAAATAAGGGACAGTAGAAAATTCTATACCGCATATTTTATGAAGATACTCTGAGCAACCAATATCATTTCTGCTTTCACCCAATAGATATATTGAATCACCTTCCTTTTTAAAATCAAGCGACATTTTATTTTCAAAATCCTCAAGAAGGCCAACCATCCCGATAACAGGTGTTGGATAAACCGGGCCTGATGGTGACTGGTTGTAAAAACTAACGTTACCCCCTGTAACGGGTGTATCAAATTTTTTGCAAGCCTCAGACATTCCTTTTATGCTTTCTACGAACTGGTAGTAGACTTCGGGATCATAAGGATTCCCGAAGTTGAGACAGTTGGTTACCCCCAACGGTTTTCCTCCGCTGCAAACAATATTGCGTGCAGCTTCACTCACCGCAATCATGCAACCAATATGTGGATCAGCAAATACATAACGGCTATTACAGTCTGTGGTAAGTGCAAGTACTTTTGACGTTCCTTCCACCCCTACCAGGCAAGCATCGGACGGAGCATTAGTATTAAGATTCGCCGCTCCAACCATGCTATCATACTGCTCATATATCCATTTTTTGGATGCGATATTCGGGAGCTGAATAATTCTTTCGGCAATGTCTTTTAAATCTGTTGGCTCAGGTATTTGAGTTATATTAAAAGATTTCACTTTCTCTAAATATGCAGGAGCCTTATACAATCTGTCATAAACAGGGGCGCCACCTCCAAGTACCAGGCTCTCCGCCGGAATTTCCGCTTCTAATTGATCGTTCATATAAAACCGGAGCATCTTTCCATCAGTTACTTCACCTATCTGTGAACATGGCAGATCCCATTTTTCAAAAATTTCTATCACTTCCTTTTCTCTTCCCCTGCTTATTGTTAACAGCATTCTTTCCTGGCTTTCACTTAACAATAACTCCCACGCTTTCATATTTTTTTGACGGGTGGGAACATTATCGAGATTAATTTTCATTCCAACTCCGCCTTTGGCGCTTGTTTCAGCTGTTGAACAAATAATGCCTGCAGCTCCCATATCCTGCATTCCGACAACTGCTCCCGTAGCAAGTACTTCTAGACATGCTTCCAACAATTTTTTTTCCTGAAAAGGATCTCCTACCTGGACGGCAGGAAGATCTTCAGCGCTGTTCTCGGTTATATCGGCAGATGCAAAGGCCGCCCCTCCCATTCCGTCCTTACCAGTTGCACTGCCTGCAATAAAAACGGGATTGCCTTTTCCTGTAGCTGTTGCACTAACTGTATGTCCCAAACGCACCACCCCGGCGCTCATTGCATTTACCAGCGGATTTGTATGATAGCACTCTTCAAAGTAAATTTCACCGCCAACCGTCGGCACCCCGAAGCAATTACCATAATGGGCAATACCATGGACAACCCCACTTAATAAATGCTGGGTTTTGTCCTTATTAAGTTTACCAAATCTCAGTGAATTCAACGTGGCTACCGGTCGGGCGCCCATGGTAAAGATGTCACGGTGAATACCCCCTACACCCGTGGCCGCACCTTGAAAGGGCTCTATAGCTGAAGGATGATTGTGACTTTCAATTTTAAAAACCACACCTAGTCCATCGCCAATGTCCATAAGCCCGGCGTTTTCTTCCCCGGCTTTTACAAGAAGTTTTGATCCTTCCCGGGGTAAAGTTTTCAACCATTTGATTGAATTCTTATAACTGCAATGCTCACTCCACATTACTGAATAAGCACTTAATTCAGTAAAGTTTGGCGTTCGCCCAAGTATGTCAATAATTTTTTCAAATTCATCCTGCTTTAGTCCTAGCTTTTCAGCAATTTCAAATGTAATTTCCATAAACTGTAGTGTAGCGCAAACTTACAATCTCCTGAACTTTATCTGCTAAAACAAGTGTAATTATTTTAACTAACTTCCCACAATTAAAATTCTTTGATGGGTTATTTATTATTTTTTATTTATGTCTTGCTTTTTTGCTTTCTTATAACCCGACTCAGATTTTTTAGAATTAGTGGTTTGGGAAGCCGCACTTTGATAGCACTTTTTGTGGTAAGAATATTAGCAGGACTTGCTAATAGCTATATTAATGTTTTTTATTACCCGGTTTCAGATGCTGTTGCATTTCATGAGCAGGGAATCCAGGAATACAATCTTCTTTTCAACAATACGGTTGAGTATCTTACAAATATTTTTAAAACAAACTATACTAATTATTCGGGTTTCCTTGAGAGTTCCGGATCTTTCTGGAATGATTTAAGGACTAATATAATTGCCAAAATACTTTCGATATTTAATCTCTTCAGCGGACGAAATTTTTTCGTCAACAACCTTTTCTTTGATTTTTTAATTTTTTTTGGTGCAATTTATTTTTACAGGGTCTTCATAAAAATCTTTCCTTCCAATAAATTTGTCATAATCGCCTGCGTTTTCCTTTTACCTTCTGGTTTATACTTTACAAGTGGAATACATCGTGATGGATTTATTTTTTTAGCTCTTTCAATAATAATTTACCATGTATATTCTATGTTAGAAGATGCTGTTTTTTCATGGAAAAAAATTCTTTCTGTATTCTTCTATTTGTGCTTCATATTATTGATGAGAAATTTTGTATTTATCACTTTATTGCCGGCCCTAATTGCATGGGTGATAACATCACGTTTCGCTCAATTTACTTTTATTACGTTCCTTGGCATTTACGTTGTTAGTGCTCTTCTGTTTTTTTGTTCCGGATTTCTGGGCTCTAAGTTTGACCTGCCTCAACATGTGTCAGATAAGCAAATTGAATTTATTGAAATCTCAAAAGGCGGTGCATCTGCTATAAACATAAATCCGCTTTATCCTAACTTCAGAAGTTTTCTAAACAATGCACCGCAAGCAATCAATCATAGCCTGATGCGGCCCTATCTTACTGAAAAGCTCACATTCTTATATTTTCCTGTTGCATTTGAGATTTGCATCTATGAAATTCTTTTTTTGCTATTTATATTTTTTAAAACAGATACAAGACTTACGCCTTTTGTATATTTCTGTTTTTTCTTTAGCCTTAGCATGTTTCTTATTATCGGATATACAATACCTATTATTGGAGCTATAGTTAGGTACCGAAGCATTTATTTCCCATTCTTATTAATACCGATTATTTGCTATACAGATTGGGGGAAATTAAAGAGAATTTTTCATATATATAAAATATAACATGCTTATTATTTGCTAACAATTCAAGGAAAATAACCACATTTTAAAATAATCCTTGGTTTTTTAAAGTAATAATCTTTTTTTTGCCATCTAAAACTTCAAAATATGCAATCTTTAAGACTAAATGCTCTTCACAATTTAATCTCACATACAAAAGTTCAACTAGGACCTAAATCCCAAAAAATTACAGCTATTTTTGGAGAAAACGTTTTCAATTTACAAAAAGCGCGAACATTTTTGAGTGAAGAGGCCTATAAAAGTTTGCTGTCCTCTATTAAAACTCAAAGTAAAATTGAGCGCAAAATGGGTGATCAAATTGCCTCAGGCTTAAAAGCCTGGGCTGAAACAAAAGATGTTACGCATTACACCCACTGGTTCCAGCCATTGACTGGTGCCACTGCCGAAAAACATGATTCATTTTTTACCCTCAAAGGCGATGGAACCGCACTCGATGAATTTGATGGTGCGGCCTTGATACAACAAGAACCCGATGCATCATCATTTCCAAGTGGTGGACTTAGAGCTACATTTGAGGCAAGGGGTTATACTGCGTGGGATCCATCATCCCCTCCATTCATAATAGAGATTGGAAATGGTAAAACATTGTGTATTCCAACTATATTCGTTTCTTATACCGGCGAATCACTTGACGTAAAAACCCCGCTATTAAAGGCATTGGTTGCCATTGAGAAAGCAGCTATTGAAGTATGCCAGTATTTTGACAAGAATATTACTGCAGTTACACCTACACTGGGCTGGGAACAGGAGTATTTTGTGATAGATGCTGCCATTGCAAATGCACGGCCAGATATAGTAATGACCGGAAGAACAGTAATTGGCCATGCCCCTCCAAAAGGCCAGCAGCTTGAAGATCATTATTTCGGATCAATCCCCGAGAGAGTCTACGCTTTTATGCGCGATTATGAAGAAGAGAGTTATAAATTAGGAATTCCTTTACGCACCCGCCATAACGAAGTAGCGCCCTCGCAGTTCGAATGTGCCCCGATTTTTGAAGAAGTAAATCTTGCAGTAGATCATAATACATTGTTGATGGATGTTATGACGAGGGTTGCCAAGAGACACAATCTTATGGTTTTACTGCATGAGAAACCATTTGCAGGAATTAATGGAAGCGGTAAGCATAATAACTGGAGTATGGCTACGAATACCGGTGTCAATTTATTGGCTCCTGGAAAAACACCAAAGACCAACTTAATGTTTCTTACCTTCTTCGTAAATTCGATAAAAGCGGTTCATGACTATGCAGATATTTTAAGAGCATGTATTGCCAGTGCCGGCAATGACCACAGGCTGGGTGCAAATGAGGCCCCGCCAGCAATTATTTCAATCTTTATTGGTGGATATTTAACAAATGTCTTAAATCAAATTGAAAAAAGGGTTGGAAATAAGTTTGATGAACAGGATGAAGCGATGCTTAAACTGGATATTCATAAAACTATCCCTGAATTGATGCTGGACAATACTGATCGTAACCGCACATCACCATTTGCCTTCACAGGTAACAAATTTGAATTCAGGGCAGTGGGTTCGGCTGCGAATTGTGCATCTGCGATGACCGTATTGAATACTATTATGGGTGAAACGCTATCTCAGTTTAAAACAGCCGTAGATGCACTTATTGATAAAGGAGAAAAGAAAGAAGTTGCGATTATGCAGATAATCCAGAAATACATTGTTGAAAGTAAATCTGTGTTATTTGAAGGAAACAATTACAGTGAAGAATGGGAGAAAGAGGCGGAAAAAAGAGGATTGCCAAATGTAAAAACAACACCACTTGCAATTGATGCGTTCGTTACCGATAAGGCAAAAAAACTTTTTGAGCACCATAATGTTTACAGCCATAGCGAACTGGAAGCGAGGCACGAGGTTTTGCTGGAAAACTATATCAAAAAAGTTCAGATCGAGGCAAGAATCCTGGGAGACCTGGCAAGCACTTACATACTTCCAGCGTCGATAAAATACCAAAATGTCGTTCTGGAAAATATCCGGGGATTGAAAGACCTCGGATTTGAAGAAGAGACCTATTCAATTCAAAAACAAATTGTCACTAAAATTTCAGAACACATAGCACATGTCAGCTCAAGGGTAACTTCAATGATAGAAGCTAGAAAGCTTGCCAATGTGCTGGAAAATCCGAGAGACAAAGCTATTGCGTATTGCGATACAGTGAAAACTTATTTCGATGAAATCAGGTATCACGTAGACAAGTTAGAATTGCTGGTAGATGATGAATATTGGGAATTGCCTAAGTACCGTGAGATTCTTTTTTTAAGATAACATCTTTGATTTCTATTTCAAAAAGCCCCGCTTTAGCGGGGTTTTTTATTTTAATGAAGTTAAACTTACTGGAATGTCTTTCGTCTACTCACCAAATGAATTCAATGAAAATATTTGCCTTAATAATTATCTCTTTCTTCCTTTTTACAACAGCCGCCAATGCCCAGGTAGAAAGGGAAGTCAAACCGTCTCAAAATTCCACATCGGGCGCTACTACAAAAAATAGGAATAAGGAATTATTTAAAGAACTAAATCTTACAAGGCATCAAAAGGAGCAACTTAAAGATTTCCGTCAGTCAACGAAACAAAAAAGAGACTCGATTACTAATGACCAATCCCTTATTGAAACCCAACGGCAGGCGAAATTGAAAGAGCTTCGCATGGAGCAAAAAGAAAAATTAAATAGCGTTCTAACTCCTGAACAAATGAGAAAGCTAAGAGACCTAAAAATGAATGTAAAAATCGAGGATGATGTCAACTAAATTTCCATCAATTCTCAAAATTATTTGATAGGCTAAAAACAAAAAACCCCGGCAAAGCCGGGGTTTTAAAATATCTGTAATTTTTTAAATTGCTGATTTCTCAGGAGTGTTGACACCATTTCTAAAAACCACCACACCATCGAAAACATCAACCAATACAGGGTACAATTTATCTATAGTTCCACCCAACAATTTTTTACTCAACTGGTTTACAATTTGCTTTTGTATCAGTCTTTTTAAAGGTCTTGCGCCAAATTGAGGATCAAATCCATTTTCAGCAAGGTAATCCAAAGCATACTCGCTGAACTCAAGTATAACCCCATTTTTCAAAAGTTGTTTTTTCAGATCGCCTAATTGTATTTTTATTATATCTTTAATTTCCTTTTTCAATAATGGCTGGAACATGATCACTTCGTCAATCCTGTTCAGAAATTCCGGCCGTATAGTTTGCCTTAATAAATCAAGAACCTCGCGCCTGGTATTTTCAACTACTTCCTCTTTATTTTCTTCTGTAACATTATCAAAATTTGCCTGGATAATTTGGCTACCCATATTACTTGTCATAATAATGATAGTATTTTTAAAGTTAACAACTCTTCCCTTGTTATCTGTTAACCGGCCGTCATCAAGCACCTGCAGAAGAATATTGAACACATCAGGATGTGCTTTTTCAATTTCGTCAAGCAGGATTACGCTGTATGGTTTACGTCTAACCGCTTCGGTTAGCTGCCCGCCTTCATCATAACCCACGTAACCCGGAGGCGCACCTACCAACCTGCTTACCGAATGTTTTTCCTGGTATTCACTCATATCTATCCGGGTCATCATACTATCATCATCAAACAAATATTCTGCAAGAGCTTTCGCTAATTCCGTTTTACCTACACCTGTTGTACCCAGGAATATGAAAGATCCCAACGGTTTTTTTGGATCATGCAATCCTGCACTGCTCCTGCGTATCGCATCTGCAACTGCTTCAATAGCTTCATCCTGCCCTATCACCCTCTTATGCAATTCATCTTCCAGGTTAAGCAATTTATCTCTTTCACTCTGCATCATTTTGCTTACAGGAATACCGGTAGATTTAGCAACGCTTTCAGCAATATCCTCTGCATCCACCTCTTCTTTAAGCAATCTTTTTTCACTTATTTCATTGAGCTGAGCTGTAGAATCTGCAATTATTTTTTCCTGTGTCTGAACTTTTCCATAGCGTATTTCCGCAACCTTACCATAATCACCCTCACGTTCTGCTTTTTCTGCAGCCATTTTCAAATTTTCAATTTCAGCCTTTGCATTTTGCACTTTTTCAACTATTTCTTTTTCCTGTTGCCACTTGGCTTTAAAGGTATCCCGCTCAACAGCGAGATTAGAAATTTCTGTATTCAGCTCCTTTAATTTTGCCGCATCTTTTTCCCGTTTTATAGCTTCCCTTTCAATCTCGAGCTGTCGTATCGCTCTTTCAAGCTTATCCAGTTCTTCTGGCATTGAATTCATTTCAAGCCTTAGCTTTGCAGCGCTTTCATCAATAAGATCAATTGCTTTATCCGGCAAAAAACGGTCAGTAATATAGCGATGTGATAATTCTACTGCGGCGATTATAGCTTCATCTTTTATACGTACATGATGATGCGTTTCATACTTATCCTTTATACCTCGTAAAATAGAAATTGCATCTTCCACGCTGGGTTCGTTTACCATTACCTTTTGAAATCTTCTCTCAAGCGCTTTATCTTTTTCAAAGAATTTCTGGTATTCATTTAGTGTTGTTGCGCCAATAGCACGAAGCTCTCCACGCGCCAACGCCGGCTTTAAAATATTTGCCGCATCCATTGCACCCTCACCTCCTCCCGCACCAACCAATGTGTGTATCTCATCAATAAATAAAACAATTTCTCCATCACTATCTCCAACCTCTTTGATTACTGATTTTAATCTTTCTTCAAATTCGCCTTTATACTTTGCACCTGCAATCAAAAGCCCCATATCAAGCGCGAAAATTATTTTAGATTTTAAATTTTCAGGAACATCACCATTTACAATACGGTGCGCCAAACCTTCCGCTATCGCGGTTTTACCAACACCTGGCTCACCCACAAGTATAGGATTATTTTTTGTTCTTCTTGATAAGATGTGCAATGTTCTTCTTATTTCTTCATCTCTTCCTATAACAGGATCAAGCTTATTGCTTCTTGCGAGTTCATTAAGGTTTTTAGCAAATTTGTTTAAAGCATTGAATTGAGTTTCGGAAGTCTGGGAAGAAACAGTTGATCCTTTTTTTAATTCTTTTATAGCAGCTATTAAACTTTTTTCTGTAAGTCCCGCGTCCTTCAAAATTTTAGCAGCATTATCGTTACCCTGTGCAATTGCCAGTAATAAATGCTCCACACTTACAAACTCGTCACCAAATGTTTTTAATGTAGCTGATGCGCGTAATAAAACATTATTGAGATCCCTGCTTATGACCTGCGCTGGCTCACCTTCACTTATTTTAGGTAATTTTTTCAGGCTCTCGTCAATTTTGCTTTCAACAAAACTCACATTTACATTATTCTTCTTCAGTAGATAATCTACAGGACTATCCTCATCAGTAAGCAATGCTTTAAGCATGTGCTCTGTTTCGATATTTGGATTCTTTTCATTAAACGCCAATTGCTGGGCTTTTTGAAAAATCTCCTGCGATTTTATCGTTAAACTATTTGGATTCATATATATCTGATTATTCTTTTAATAAATTTATCTATAAACATCAAATTCCAAACCAATACTCTAAACGGGGATAATCAGTAATAATGTCTTACAATTTCCAACAAAACTGCCGCAAGTTCAGCCTTTTTCTATCAGTCATGCTTTATTTGCAGGCCACTTTTTGTCAATATAGTTTTAAAAATGCTGATAACTGGCTGAAGAATAAAACTAATGAACTTGGAGGCAGGGCAGTTTTAGTGGTGTTAAAAAATGGAAATATCATTTATGAAAAATCAGTCAATGATCTTTCGCGTAAACAAAAAGTGATAGGAAAATTTATTGCAAGGCGGCAGGGGAAAGATACAAATGAAATGTTGCAGGATTATACAATTACAACCCGTGGCGCCATTGCAAGTTGTAGCAAATGGCTAAGCGCTGATGCAGCGTAACTATGCGAAAGGCGCGAAGATTATCAGTTCACCAGCAGAAGCGGGTAACTGGGGGTATGGATTTGGAGAATGGGTGATGGACGATGCAGTAAGCAGATCTTCGGCAGTAACAAGTCCCGGGTTATTTGGAAGTTTTCCGTGGGTAGATAATGAGAACCAATATGCCGGATTTCTTTTTGTGTTTAACTTAAATAACAAAGGGCGAAATGAAAAGTATAAAGAGTTAAAAGTTCTTATTGATAAAGAGATTGGGATTAAATGAATTCCTTTGAACAAAAGTGATTCCCATTTTTATAAAAATTCATCTTGTAAAAAGAATAAAGTGCCCGTTATTCAGGGTTTAGCCAGTACCAGTTTACTTCTGTCTGATTTATAAACCTGTTCATAAAATTTAACCAATTGATTAAATTCTTTTGCAGGAAAGCGGCCGCGATTTTGTTCCATTAGCCTGTAATAAATAATTTTATCATCCAATACTTTCACTGATGAATGATAGTTTCCAAATTTAGTCTGCAGTGAAATATCTTTCGGTACGCTCTCGGGCTTATACCCTGCGGGAATGTTTATTTCAACAGAATCAATATCCCTGTAAGAATCCCTGATGATGTAATCATTTTGCCTGGCAGTATCGGGAATGAGTTTCTCAGTAGCTCCGCCGAATATATTGGGTGTAATAAAAAAACGTTTTCCTGTAACTATTGCATAATTATTTAATTGAATTTGCAAGTGCTCATCTATAGAAGGAACAACCCCCTTGTGTTCCTTGTATTCATTCTTTATTACCTGGTAAGTTGGAAGATTAAACATTTGATTTAAATATTTTTCTCTTTCTTCTTTCGAAGCATTATACATTAATACATGAGGCAAATCCTGTTGAAGGCCGGAGTATGTATTGGTAATTTCTGCATTAAGATTACCCTGGTCATCTGCAATGGCTTTTACTATTCGTATCTTAAGATTATCGGCAACATCATAAATTGGTGTGTGCACTACATGCCCTCCTGTTTCATCAATAAGAAGCGCTTTTCTATTACCTGTAAAGCTCCCCATATAACCCGGAGACACCGTCTGGTTTGTACATTCAAGCCATACGGTATCCTCAATAAGCGGCACACAGGCGATTAGGTGATTGAATTGTGAAAAAGAAAAATCCTCCCTAAACGGAGGAGGCGATTCGCCTCCATAGATTTCAACATATTTTCCGGTAATCCCAGCTTCTTTCAGCAATGCAATCATAAAATTTGAGAGCGCCTTACAATCGCCGTATTTTTTTTCTGCAACATAAGTTGCTTCAAAAGGTTGCAATCCACCGATGCCAAGCTGAATGCTTATATAACGGGTATTCTTTTGAAGAAAATCATATAAGACAAATATTTTTTCTCTCACTTCTTTAATATTGTCAGTGAGTTCGTGCACTTTCTTTTTTATTTCATCTGGTAAAACATCCCTATCCTTTAGCAACTGGTATATAAATTTTCCATATGCTTCCCATGTTGACATATCTCCGTTATATCCCTGCACATCAAATTTAGAAGGTGCGAAAAATACTATGGGCGTAATTTCAGAAAAAGGAGGAGCGTCTGCTTCGTATTTTTTTGCCGGAATATTTTTTATCTCCCATGTATAGGTTTTTAAACCACCCTTTTGAGTAATTACCGGATCTACATTAAAGTTTAATTGCTTAAATCTCACGGTATAACCAGCAGGGGCAATTATAGTAAACATACTGTTCTGAACAGACATAAAAGAGCTTCTTTGTGGCATCCAGGTTGGAAAACCCTGCGTTCCATTAAAATCATCCTCTTCTTCGTACTCCACTGTATAAGGGTATTCAGCGAAAAAAAACTCGTTTTGTTTATATCTTAGATCCGACAATAAACTAAATCCGTCATAAGCGCTGTTATCTCTCCATTCGTTTTTCTTTGTGTGCTTTATCTCTTTTCCCATACTGTTAAACAGCTTTCCGGAAACTGAATTTATGTCGGAGAATTTATCACAGCTCGTTCTATAACTGGCATACTGACTTGCAGCAGAATTTACAATTGTATACGCGTGCTTTTCGTAAAGGCTATATTTCAACGGTGATTTTATGGTCAGGATATACTCTTCATTCCTCTTCACTACATCAGCTCCTTTAAGTAACGAATCAGGAATCATGAATATGTTATAATTCTGCCCTTCTGTGGCGTATGACATAAAAAATGAAAAAAGCAGTAGAGTAAATTTCATTTCTATTTTATTTTTTTAAATACTATTTGCTCTGCTTCTTTTTTTACAATCAATGCGTAAAAGTCCCTGAGCGTTTGGTAGTCTTCGGGTGCAAAGGTTGCTTTATTCAATTGAATGGTGCACCGCATCTGGATATAGTTAGTGTCGGCACTTATTAAATATTCGAACATGCCTTCATTTTCGTTAAGTAGGGCACGTGCACATTTGGGCAACTCATCTATTTTGTATCCTTTAGGTATTTCCATGCTTAAATTATATACGCTGTTTGTTGTGTTGGGCATTTCAACAGGATATATTCTTTTCGTTGCGTAAAAAGGGTTTTCTTTTAATACCTCTCCTAATAATGGATTAAAATAAATAATATCGGAATTTTCGAAGGAGGAGAGTTTAAAATCAAATTTTATTGCTAGAGGATCTTTAGTCGAGTCCAGGGAATCTATCTTAATATTTGAGAGCATTATATTTTCAGGATAACTTGCCTTTAGATTTTTTTTATAAGTATTCATATCAGCATTAGTAATCTTAGTCCTGGTATCTAATGATTCATAAAAACCGAATGTTCAAGCAACACCTTCGGTGAGGCGCTCCCCATAACAGATCCCACCTTTGCCCTTCATCAAAAATAATA
>JBKJRY010000307.1:0-9085 GCA_046593045.1 Chitinophagaceae bacterium
TGCTTGTGCAAAAAGAAAAACCCCATATGTGAATGTGATAAAATATGCAGCTTAAAATGGGGATAAGTAAATTTTGAAAGCCTTAGAAATACAGGCATGCAGAAAATAATGACTGCTGATAAATTGTCGCTGCCGGACTTTAGTAAATTTAGTTTTGGAAACATTTACTTAAGACGTAGAAATTTGTATTCAGAAAGGTTCAAGGGGTATAGGGATGCATCAGGAATATTTCTTTTTCTTTAAAACTACAGGCGACCTGCCCTTATCATTTCCTTTAATAATTTTACAATGACAGCCTCATAAATTTCTTCGGGCGATTTGTTATCACACCTGCAAAACGATAATGATGAACTATCACACAGGATAAAAATTATACACGCAATTTCATAAAAAAAAGTTAAGGTATGCGTCAAATCTCTAACTTTAATTGTCTAAATAGTAATGGTCGCTGATTCTCACTTCTCCTTATCTAGTTTTTACTATTAAAAATCTTTACAAATGCCCTTACAACTACGATTGTATTTAGGAAAACAATTTTCTTTCTGTTTAATTACGCTTTTGTTTATGGCTGGTATATTGCTGCCAGCGTTGTCAATCGCCCAGACAAGTACTGTTTCTGGCAAAGTTACAGGGTCAGATGGCTCGCCAGTAGCAGGTGTTACAGTCCAGGAAAAAGGTGGCGGAGCCGGAGCCGCTACAGATGCCGGAGGTAATTTCTCTCTCAGCGTAACCAATGCTAATGCTTCCTTAGTTATTTCTTCATTAGGTTATGAATCACAAACTATTTCATTAAATGGCCGGAGTGCCCTGAATGTAACTTTAAAAGGGGCCGTTGCAAAAGAACTTGAGCAGGTAGTAGTTATTGGTTATGGTAATTATAATTACTGTGTTGCCAATCCTTCACACTTTTATGGATATAGTAATATGAATTGGGGACTTACCGCAAGCGATGATAACATCTCCGGTTATAAAGCACATGCACCCGACAATGATGACGGAGTAATTACACCGTCAGCGGCAATTTCATCACTGCCTTATACGCCCACTCAATCAATGGATGCAATAAAATTTTTCTATTACACATTAGGAGATAAGCTTTGGAAAGATTACGGATTTATCGATGCATTCAATTTAAATGACATCTGGTTTGCTGATTCATTTTTAGCAATTGACCAGGGCCCTGAGATCGTGATGATAGAAAATTACAGAACAGGCTTATTGTGGAACTTGTTTATGAGTTGCCCGGAAATAAAACGAGGCATGAAGCAATTGGGATTTCAAAGCCCGAATTTGTAAAAGCCGTTAATTGAGCAGGAGTAATATCAAAATACTTTGCAGGATAAGCCGTTTGGCAGGTTTAATTTCTAGCCTAATACTCCGTTTGGCAGCAGCATTTTTTACATCGCGTCCTTAATTGGATATTCAGCGCTTAAAATATAATTTTGATCAAAAAATATCGATCTAAATTTTTTCCAGTTTTACTTCCAATTATTGACATTAAACCAATCTTCAATCCTGTTGTGTTCTTTTTGCTCGAAACCTTTGAAAGAATATTCGTTGCATTCAGCATCATATGTATAATCTTTCATCCACTTCCGGAAATGGGATGCTGTTAATTCAATCGCATCGATAATAAAATCAATTTCTGCATTGCTCATCGTTGGATGCACAGATAATCTTACCCACCCCGGTTTACACAATAGGTTTCCCGAACGAATCGAATGAAGTATTTCATAAGACCTTACTTCATCAACATGCAACAACATGTGTCCATATGTTCCCGCACAGGAACAGCCGCCTCTCGTTTGGATACCAAACCTGTCATTCAATATTTTTACTATCAAATTATAATGGGCCCCCTTTACAATAAATGCGATAACACCCAATCTTTTTCTGATGTGGCCTTCAAGTATTTCAATATTTTTGATTTTTGAGAACCTTTCAAAAATTACCTGTAGCATTTCTTCGTCCCGCCGCAGCATATTTTCAATCCCCATATCCGCCTTCAGGCTGATACACATTGCCGCCTTTATACCTTGCAAAAATGGGGGTGTACCTCCGTCTTCCCGCTGCTCTATATTCGTTACATATTCATGAACCTTCCACGGGTTACTGTAGAATACAGTGCCACCTCCCGGCTGATCGGGTATGCTATTTTTATACATCTTGCTATTAAAGATTAAGACACCCGGAGTACCCGGACCACCCAAAAATTTATGGGGAGAAAAATAAATAGCATCCAAATGCGCTCCGTGTTCTGCAGGGTGCATATCCATGTTAATATAAGGTGCGGAACAGGCAAAGTCAACGAAACATAGGCCGCCATATTCATGGACTATTTTTGCTATTTCATGATATGGGGTTTGAATGCCGGTAACATTAGAACAAGCAGTGACTGCGGCTATTTTATTTTTCCTGCACCTGAATTGTTCTAACAAGGATTTGAAGTGTTCAAGGTCGACATTGCCATTAGCACCACGCTTAATTATTTCAACGTCTGCAATAGTTTCCAACCAGGATACCTGGTTGCTGTGGTGTTCCATATGCGTGACAAAAACAATGGGCTTTAACGCTTCATCCAATTGCAAGTCGCTTTTCTTTTTTACATAATCCGCAATCCGTTCCGGCATTCTCATTCCTAATATTCTTTGCAGTTTATTTACAGCTCCAGTCATGCCACTACCGCAAAAAATCAATGCATCATTATTATTTGCATGAACATGTTCCTTAACGATGGTCTTTGCCTTATCATAAGCTTTAGACATTAATGTTCCTGTAATGGTAGCCCCTGTATGTGTATTAGCAAGGAAGGGCATTATCTCTCTTTGCATACATTCTTCAATGGGTTGATAAGTTCTGCCACTTGCAGTCCAATCTGCATAAATTATTTCTTTCTTTCCAAACGGGGATTCAAAGACTTGCCAATTGCCGATAACATTTCTCCGGAATATGGAGAAAAAATTTTCTGATGCACTTTTTCGAGAGGTACATTGCATTTCATCGTCATTTCTAATGCCGTTAGATTGTGGAAGTAATTTTATGTTCAATAATGAGGCCATGAGATTGATGGGTTAATTAATGCGAAGCGGAGTCTGCATCATGGGCATCAGCCGCGTTTCTTTAAAAGCTATGATCTTTGTTACTTTGGTTTCCCAGGCTCAAAAACTCCAAATATGTCGTATGGATGCTTGCTAAAATCGTCGTTGAATAAATAGGCTGTAAGGAAAACAAAGCCGATAAAAGCAAGAATAATAAACAACTGAACTATGGATGTTTTTTGAATATCGTGTTTTGATTTTGCATCACAAACTTCACCAGGGCAGTATTGTGCTTTTTCTTTATAAAACAGAGAATAGAATTTGCATCCCAAACAGATTCCAAAGGCTGATTCAAAGAATAAGAAGACCAGGCAAATAAGGCATACGATTCCTGTAATCGGGCTGTATGAATTAACTACAACCATAAGAGTGAACATAGTAGCTGACAGGGCTATACCAATTATCCACGCAAACTTTTTTTGTTGCGCCCCCACATATTCCGGTACCTGGTTTCCCACAATCAAGCGCCCTATTATTAATGTGGGAGAAAACTTAGGGTTGATAAAAACACGTATTATGAAATCAGCAAGGAATATAGTTATCACATATTTTATTGGCACAAAATTGTCTTTAAAAATGATCAGCATCAAAGAAATAGAGGTGGCTAAAAACAATAGTCCTGCCGATGCCCTTATTTCTCTTTCATTTAAAACACGAATGTTGTATCCGTTTACATTTTCTCCAAATTGTACCAGGTTGTTCATTTTTTTAATTTTTTGATGTTAAGTAAATAATAATCTGTTTCATAGAGTTTTGATTTACCATTTTATTTTAAAAGCCGAAATATTGATTTTAAGACAAGCATCCAGGTTTTCTCATGCAAGAATATCTAATTGAAGAAAGCAAAGAAACCGTGAGTCAATAAACAGCCGGTTATCGTAAACAAACAACATAATTTTATAAAAGAAGATAGGTTTTCATTTTGCATTTACGTTGATTGACCTTTTCATGTAGTTCGTTTATGCCAACATCAATTCTATATAATACAAAACGAAAAGGGAAAGAATTGCCGATATTTATCTTATAAAGGCGCAATGAAGAAACGAATCAATAGAAAGCTGTTTAAATTTTATTTATGGGTTGGGCTTGGTTATTTTTTCCTGGCGTTTATTAGTTATGTGGGAAGTTATCCTGGCAGATTTTTTTCCGTTGTGTTGAATAACGTGTGGGCTATAGTCTTTGTTATTCCCCTCAATTTTATACTTTTTGAATATACTGTTCCTTTTATATTGAGAAAAAGAAGAACCATTATTTATAATGTTCTTATCGCGATTCTGCTCTTATGGGTTCACACGATATTATATTCTTATGGCTCATATACTTGGAGGTTATTGGGAATACAGTTACATATTTATACTGAATTAAAAGTTTATGCTTCTTTAGACGCTGCGCTCGAAAATCAAATGGCCTATAGCGTTGGATCAGTTTTCCTTTTTGGGATCGCCAGGCATATTTATAATTATACAAAACTCAGACAGGCCGAACAACAGTTGCGCATTGAAAAGCAGGAAGCCGAACTAAACTATTTGAGGTCGCAAACGAATCCGCATTTTTTATTCAACACCCTAAACAATATTTATTCATTGGCGAGGGATAAGAGCGACCTGGCGCCGGAATCTATTTTACGCCTGTCTAAAATACTACGCTACATGCTATATGAAGCAGGCGGACAGTATATAGCTATCGAACAGGAACTCAAAATTATAACTGACTATATTGCCCTTGAAAAATTGCGTTACGATGAATCTTTGCGTATCAATTTCAACAACGACGTGGAGGATATGAAACAGGCCTTGCCGCCACTGTTGCTGATACCATTGGTGGAAAATGCATTTAAGCACGGTGTTTCTGAAACAAGAAATCAGCCCTTTGTTGATATTCATCTTTCAGTTAATAACCGGCAGCTATTATTTGTTGTTAAAAATTCTATTGAATCATTTCCTCGTGAAGAGAGAGTAAAAGAAAATATTGGTCTTGCTAACCTGCGGCGCCAACTTGAATTGCTTTACACAGATTTCAATCTTTCTGTCGGGCAAGGCGGATCTGTTTTTACGGCTACTTTAAAAATTAATCTTGCAAGCCATGTCTAAAATAAAATGCATTATAATAGAAGATGAGCCATTGGCAGTAAAAGTTTTAGCTGATTATATTTCGCAAGTGCCATTCCTGGAATTGCAGGGAACATTTAAAGATGCTATTCTTGCCACCGACTACCTGAGGAATAATCATACCGAGCTTATTTTTTTAGATATTCATTTGCCTAAATTAAAAGGCATGGCTTTTTTAAAAACGCTAACGCATCCGCCTGCGGTGATTATTACGACCGCTTATCATCAATACGCCGTCGAAGGCTTTGATTTAAATGTGACAGATTACCTGTTGAAGCCATTTGAATTTGAGCGTTTCTTAATTGCCGTCAATAAAGTACGGTCAGGCGAAATAGAAAAACAGCCGCCTAACGAAAGCGCGGGCATAAAAGACTATTTATTTCTAAACGTGCAAAAAAAGAAAGTGAAAATTTTATTTTCAGAAATTGTTTATATCGAGAGCCAGCGCGAATACATAAAGATTATCACAACAAAAAGAGAATACATTTCAAAAATGAGTACTCATGAGATTGAGGATTTCTTACCTTCCAATCTTTTTAAAAGAATTCATAGATCTTATATCATTTCAGTAAGCAAGATTGAATCATATACGGCTGAAATGGTTGAGGTAAATGGAGTATCAATTCCCATTGGACGGGGCTACCGCGATATCATAGAAAACTTTTAGCGTGCATGGTTAATCAGTGGTTATCGCATGCTATTAGCTAAATATAGATCACCAGGGAAAGGTGCTTTGATCAGGAGGGTAATTGTGTTGCTATAGATTACTCTTTCAATATTCCCAAATATTTCGCCCAGGGCCCCACTGCTGGTTTATATTGTTTGGCCATCACACGGCATATCTGTGCAAGATGATTAAGGTCGTGTACCACCCATGTGGAAAGAAGATGGGATAAGGTTACTTCTCCGAAGGCAGGATGAATACCTTTTTCTTCAAGGTCTTTTCCTGTAATTTTTTTTGAAAGAAGCAGTTCGATATTCTTTTTACGCAATATGGTGAATTCATCTAAAAGATGTTGTAGTGATTTGCCTTCGCTTTCTTTAAATTGGGCGAAACGGTCAAACGGTTTAAATGTTTTGTCGGTTTTTTCAGAAAGAATAATTTCTGCTCTTTGCATCCAGTCGGTTTTTTCTCCGTGAATAAGATGCCCGACAATATCATAAACACTCCATGTATCACCACCTTCGTTGACGGAAGTCCAGGCTGTAGAAACGTGTTGCAGCATTACGTTAAGAACGTTCGGTGTACTTTCAAGAACTTCGATTGATTTCTCTATTGTAAAATTCATTACCTGTTCATTTTTGATCACATGCAAAGTTAGAAAATACAAATAACTGTGCGCGGTTTGTAGTTTGATGGCCCTCTGTTATGCTCAAACTGTTTGCAAATATTTATGAATCATGAAAATGCTGGCGGCGCCTTCGCCTACTGCGGCAGCAAATTCCAAATTAATATTATTTTATAAAATTGTTTACGATATGACAACTTTTTTAGGAGTTGCAGTTTTTGTTGAAAACTGGTATAAATCTTACTGTTTATTAAATTTATTATTGCGCCGGATAGTACATCAGTAAATGGTATGAAACGGGTATTGGAAGATTAAATGTTTTGTTTCGCTTGCGCTATTTTGAGAAGTTTTTTTATTTTATCTTTAATATAATCTAAGGATTAATAGTTTGCAATTACTAAAAAAACTCATGAACATATTAAAGCGCAATAATGTTGCAGTTAAAGGAACCGGTTCGCAGGTATTATTGTTTGCTCACGGCTTTGGTTGCGATCAACACATGTGGAGATATGTGGCTCCCGCGTTTGAAGAAAATTATAAAGTTGTTTTGTTCGACCATGTAGGCGCCGGAGGTTCTGATCTTTCTGCATTTGTACCACAGAAGTACGAAAAACTGGAAGGATACGCAGATGATATTATAGAAATAGCAACATCCCTGCAACTACAGGATATAATATTTGTGGGCCACTCCGTAAGTGCTCTAATGGGCATTATTGCCGCCCAGAGGTCCCCGGGACTATTCAAATCGCTTATTCTTGTGGCACCTTCGCCATCTTATATAAATGATGGTGATTATGTTGGTGGTTTTACCAAACCGCAGATAGACGAATTACTGGAATCCCTTGATCAGAATCACCTGGGATGGTCCATGGCAATGGCACCGGTAATTATGGGTAATCCGGATAGGAATGAATTAAGCGATGAACTCGCTAATAGTTTTTGCAGAACGGATCCCGCAATTGCAAATCATTTTGCCCGTACTACTTTTCTTACCGATAAACGCGAACTGCTTTCGGCCGTAAATTTACCCACGCTAATTTTGCAATGTTCAAATGATGTTATCGCTCCACAGTCGGTGGGAGAATATGTGCACCGGCAAATAAACGGCAGCAAACTAGTAGTGATGAAAGCAACAGGCCATTGTCCCAACCTGAGCGCTCCCGACGAGACGATTGATGAAATAAAGAAATTTTTGTCGTAATGGAATTGCAAAGTCCTACAGGTGCTGATGGTTTACAGGAAAATTTTGAAGATTTTTTTGAAAACACCTTGTGTGGCTTTATAATAGCAGACACGCAGGGAGCTATTTTGCGGGCTAATAAAAAAGTAGCAACCTGGATTGACAGTACCTCTGAAGAATTGAAAGGCAAACGATTTTCTGATCTGTTTACTGTAGGCGGTAAAATTTATTACGAAACACATTTATGGCCTCTCCTCCGTATGCAAGGTTTTTTTGATGAAGTGGTACTTGAATTAAGAAGTACCACCGGGCAGAAACTACGCGTAATGGTAAATGCATTGGAAGGCAGGGATAAAGGTGGCAGCCCCCGTTTTATACGGTATACTATATTAAAGGCCAGCGATCGGCTTCAGTATGAACAAAACCTGCAGGAGGCAAAAAAAGTAGCTGAGCAGGAGCTGAATAAGCAAAAAGAAATCGTTACACTCAGGGAACAGTTAATTGCGGTATTAGGCCATGATCTTCGTAACCCCCTTGCTGCTGTAACTATGGCGGTTGATGTGTTGGGTACTTCCCCGGGTGCCGGTGACGCCCCTTTACTAGCCACTCTTAAACGAAGTACTTCCCGAATGAAGGAACTCGTTAATAATATAATGGACTTTGCACGTACCCGCCTTGGTGAGGGAATCGTATTAACGAGGCAGGATACCTTGCTGGAACCGGTGCTGGAGCAGGTAGTGGCTGAGATGAAACTTATATATCCCAAAAGAAAAATCACCACTTCATTCGAAATTATTGAACCCGTTAATTGCGATTCCCATCGCATTTCCCAATTACTATCAAACCTGCTTGCCAATGCACTCCTGCACGGGAACGCGAATTCCCCTGTGTACATTCGTGCTATTCACAATAATGGAACTCTGGAAATCTCGGTTACCAATCACGGAGGCCCAATTCCGGCAGACTTACAGGGACAGCTATTTGCTCCTTTCACAAGGGAAACCAGCCGTCCCAGCCACCACGGGCTGGGGCTGGGGCTTTATATTTGTGCCGAAATTGCACGGGCTCACAATGGTACTTTGAGCTTCACCTCCTCTGCAGAAGAAACCTGCTTTACCTTTCAAATGAACTCATAAATCACTTTCCGGGGGAGGCTCATAACACTTGGTTTCATAGTACACGATTACAACCTGGGAGGAGATGGTCCAACCGACACTGGTGCAGCTATGCAGCAATGGGTAGGAAAATTAAGATACCTGGTATAAAGTTGAGAGTATTAACTTTCACGAAATAAATACTAAGCTCTTATTTTTTTATTGCTTGTTTTCTCCTAATCTTAGTGTGCACACTTTTTTTAGTCTCATTCCTGCTTTCTGCTTCCTCAACGCTATGTGATTGCTGCAGGTTACT
>JBKJRY010000209.1:0-12215 GCA_046593045.1 Chitinophagaceae bacterium
TTAAAGTCAAAACTAACTTTTTGATACTGATTTTTTCGGCGGTCTGCCTTTTTAATGTAAGCCATAGTATTGCTAAAAATGTTTAATTTTTAGTCAACCTATTTAAGGGTTTGTCAAATGAATAAATGGCTGCAAAACTTCGCTTATAAAACCACATTAAGCTGGTGGATTTTTGTTTTCGCTGCCATCCTCACTTTTGGCATCGCATGAATCACTGTAAGTATTAAAGCTATCCAGGCAGCAAGGGCCAACCCGGTGAAGAGTTTGAGAACTGAGTGAGATGTAAAATTGAAAATGTAAACTGAAAAATTCGTACCGGTAGCCGTTTAAGTTTTAAATTTTTTCTTTTGATCTTTTATTTACTGTTTTTTGTTTTTTGCTAATGTGCATCATTGCTTTAATCGCCGGTGTTTATCCTGCAATCATTCTTTCAGGCTTTAACCCGGTTGAAGTGCTAAAAGGAAAACTAAATTTAAAAAATAATGCAGGGCTATTCAGAAAGGCATTAATTGTAGGGCAATTTGTTGCATCTATTGTATTGATCATTTGCACAATTATTATAGGAGAACAAATGAATTATCTCCACAATAAAATCTTGGTTACAATAATGACCACGTAGTAATTGTGCCTACAAATAAAAACAGAGCTGAGGGGTTTGCTTTAGCCCGGATGTATAAAAATGAATTATCGAAAACCCCCAGGTGGTGGATGCAAGCGCTTCTACATTCAGCTTTGCAGAAACACCCTGGGCCACAGTTGGATATTCAGATAAAAAAAAACAATTCCACGATTTTCAATACAATGAAATTTATCAGGAATTTACTAAAGCAATGCAAATTCCAATGGTGTGATGATTATGATAAGACTGCAGGACCAGCTTAGTTATGATAATTTTCATCTTGACCAGGAACGTACTTATTGGATAAGTGAATATGTCAACCAGAATGGAGAGCAATGGAAAATGGCAGGTACTCCTTTGCCGATAAAAGAGGTGTTTGCAAAAGAAAACCAGGAAAATGTTTTTGTTTATTTTGGGCTGGTTGTAACGGAGCCTGCGCCATTATTATTTTTCTCCCAGGTATCATATGCAGGCGTACTGCTTCCGAGCCTGGTATCCACGTAGGGAGTTGTTGGGGGCTTAGGTTCAATCTTAGTTTGTACAGGTATCGTTAGGGTTACGGCAGTATTTATTGGCCTAATATCAGTGGTTGTATCTGTAACTGAAGTGGCGGGTATCGTTTTAGATATAAGTTTTGTTTCGGGTAGCGGAACGGCAGTATTAGTTGGCTTAATAGCAGCAATCGTATCTGTAACCGCAGGTACTGGTGATGTTGAAGTGATGGGCGTTATAGCTGCAGGTTTTATTCCCGATACCTGGTTTACTACGGGTGCTGGTTTAGTTACAATAGTTGCAGTTGTATCGTCCTCCGCCCGGGGATAATATTTATCCAGCAACGGGTGCTTCGATGCCTCAGTAGTTTGAGAATAACTCTGCAATGAAAATAATACAAGGAATGTGGTAAACAATTTTAGTATTCTATCTCGCATACAAACTGTTTTTCCTAAAGTTATTTAATAAGTAACTATCAAATTCCTTTTGATAAAAGTTTATAAAAACTTTAAACCTGCACTTTTTTTACACTTCTCAAGACCTGTACATGAAGGAAAGCTGTAAAGTATTGGCATGGTGCAGCCTCAAAAGCAAACACAGGGAAAAATTTTAATTAGCACAGGAAATTGCAATTAATCCTTAGTATCACTTTTGCAGGACAACTGCAATAATTTTATCAGCAAGATCTCCCATTACTTTATACCCTGCTGCATTAGGATGTACGCCATCCTGTGAGTATTCAGCTTTCATGCCATTACGGTTGTCAACCATAGAAGAAAAATAATCCAGGTAAAGAAAATCATGCTCCTGCGCATAATTTTTTATCCATTTATTTAGTGTAATAATTTTGTCAGCCGGCTGCAAGCCTGGCTTCCATGGATAATCATACACTGGAAGTACGGATGAAAGGATAACTTTAATATTAGCTTGTTTTGCAAGCGCCGCCATTGAAGTGAGATTATCTTCAATCATTTCAAGTGTTGAAGGCCCGGTGTTACCGGCAATATCGTTAGTGCCCGCAAGTATTACTACCAATTTGGGCTTAAGATCTATCACATCCTGCCTGAATCGGATGAGCATCTGAGGCGTTGTCTGCCCGCTTATACCACGATCTATATATGGTCTCCCGGCAAAAAATTCCGGAACCACTTTGATCCAGCCATCCGTTATTGAGTTTCCCATAAAGACTACACGATCTTCATTGGCCGCCGGAACAGTCAGTTTGGCATTTTCGTCTCTGTAACGGGCCAGGTTTGGCCAGTCCTGGCCTTGTGAAAAAGCAGGAAAAATTATTATTCCTACTATAAGAAGCAATACGTTTTTCATAAATGCAATTTATTTCTATTTAGAATTTATTTTTTCTTTAATGAGTTACCAGGAGATTTATTCCTTAAGCCTAAGATTCTTATACGCTACTCTCATGATATGGCCTGCGTGCATTTGAAGGCCAATCAGGCCCGATGCCTTGCGATTGGTGGTATCATTATCTGTTACGTCGCACATCAACACGTCGTTAATATAATGCTGCAAATGATTACCCTTTGCCACAATGCGAAAGCTGTTCCATCCAGTACGTATCAACGCTTTTAATGAATCTGCACTGCCCAGGGAATCTGTTACTTCGGCAGCGGACCATATATTATTTTTGGCAAGAGCCTCAATGGATTCAGTTACCGGTGGCAGCGTAACTTTCTGTCCGCGAAATGCTATAATGCTTCTTGCACGTTCTTCATAGTTTTGACCGGTATAAGTGTTAGCGCCATCTATATCAAATTGATATCCTCTCAAACCGAAGGGCACATCCTCTACTTCCTCGCTGCGATATTGGATGCCGCTGTTTCCCTCTGCTGATATTTGATATTCCCCCTCAAGTTCAAAGTCACTGGGTTTACCTCCACTCCATAGCAGGAACGTATTCGTTTTTAGCGGTGTGGACGAAGCGGTAATCTCGCCCACTATTGCACCATCTTCAACATGCCACACTGCTGTGTCACCTTCCCAACCTTTGAGCGTTGCTCCATCAGATAATGATACAAAACCAGTTGAATCCTGCGTCATTTCATTTTCCGCATCCTGGTTTACCTCTGAAGAATTGCAACTACTAAATATCAGGCCGGCCGATAAAATTGCTAAAGGGCACACGCCCCAAAATGCTTTTACATATTTGTGCATTGGAATAATTAATTTGGTTAAAGTTTTTAAATTTCATTATATAAAAAAAACAATTTTCCTTTTTTATCTAAGAAAATAATTCATACCCGCCATCTTTGATTACACTACCTCTGTATCTTTCCAGGCTTTGGAAGCTGCGGAATCAAGAACCGCGTCACATACCTTTTGCGTTTGCAACGCTTCTCTGAAGGTCGGTGAGCAAGGCTCTCCTGTTTCCAGGCTTTTTAGAAAGTCCGCCGCCTGGTGAATGAAAGAATGTTCATATCCTATTCCCAAACCTGGAACCCACCATTTATCCATATACGGATGATCACCGTCCGTAACATGAATAGAACGCCAGCCGCGGACTTTTGATTCATCACTATGATCAAAATATTCCAGCCGGTTAAGGTCATGCAAGTCCCAGCGAATAGAAGCATGCTCTCCATTAATTTCAAAAGTATATAAAGCTTTGTGCCCACGGGCATAGCGGGTAGATTCAAATAATCCCAGTGAACCATTATTGAAATGGCAATGGAAGATACATGCATCATCGATACTAACCTTTTGCATCTTTCCTGTTAACTGGTGCATACGCTCCTTAATAAAAGTTTCTGTAACTGCAGAAACATCTTTAATGCCACCATTAAGCCACATTGCGGTGTCAATACAATGAGCAAGCAGGTCACCCGTTACACCCGACCCCGCTACTTCCGCATCTATTCGCCATAAACCTTCCCCACCCTGTGGCAGATCTGCATTAATGGTCCAGTCTTGTAAAAAATTCGACCGGTAATGAAATATTTTTCCCAACTTACCTGAATCTATAATCTGTTTAGCCAGCGTTACAGCAGGAATGCGGCGATAATTGTACCATACGGTATTTTTAACTCCGGCCTTTTCAATCGCATCCACCATTTGCTGTCCTTCGGTTAAGTTTCGTGCAAGTGGTTTTTCAGTAAGCACCATTTTACCGGCAGCGGCGGCTGCAATAGCAATCTCCGCATGTGTATCATTTGGTGTACAAATATCTATTGCATCAATATCGTTGCGTGCTACAACGTTCTTCCAATCCGTTTCAAATGATTCATATCCCCATTGCTCTGCAAAAGCAGCTACCTTTTCTTCGCTTCGCGAACAAGCAGTTTTTAATACGGGATGATATTCGAGGTCGGGGAAAAAGTTGGGGACACGGTTATAACCATTGGAATGAGTTCGCCCCATAAATCCGCAACCTATTAATCCAATTCTTAGTTCTTTCTTTTTTGCCATATTATTAACTTGTTATGCATTGAAGATTATATTACTATCTCTTTATTCAACTTCAAATCCGCCTGATTTTTTATTTTAATTTTTTAAGTCTGAAGTTGCGATACGCTACTTTCATTGGGGGTCCAACGTGTACCTGTACACCCAACAACCCGCTAAATTTCCTGTTAGCAGTATCATTATCTGTTACATCACTCATTAGCGTCCCATTAATAAAATGCTGCATTCGAATCCCTTTCACAATTAAATGGCACTCATTCCACCCTTCATTGATACGCTGCTTTAGACTGTCGCTGTTACCTAACGAGCCAGCTACGACAGATGCAGTCCAGACATTATTTTTTATTACAGACTGCAGGGGCTCCGTTACATTTGGCAACATCACTTTTTGTCCACGATATGCTATTATGCACCGGCCGCGTTCTTCATAATTTTGCCCGGTATATTGATTTTTACCATCAATGTCAGATTGGTATCCTTTTAGTGCATAAGGAATGCCTTTTACTTCTTCGCTTCGGTAATTAATTCCGCTATTACCGTTTTTAGAAATCTTGTATTCTACTTTTAGTTCAAAGTTAGCAGTCAGGCCTCCCCTCCATATAAGAAATGTATTACGGTTCACTATGGTTGCAGGAGTGATCACTCCTACCATTTCGCCATTTTCTGCACTCCAATATGTCGAATCTCCTTCCCATCCATTAAGAGTTTTACCATCAAATATTTGCACGAAACCATCATTATCATCGTGTTTTAGTACAGACATTTTAAAGCTGCTCAAAATTAAGAACATGAGCAGCCCATAGAAAGAGTACAAACGTATCAAAGTCCAGGAATTATGCCTCATTGTGAGTTTTCTCTTAAAAACTTAAATCTTATATTCAATTGTTACTTTTTTAATTTTGCAATGCAATCTTTTTATTCTGCTTCATACCAGCCGTGTAACAGCCGAACTTTTATCATTGTTGCCAATATATCGTTCCATGTTTTTTGCTGGCTCATTATTTCGTTTGTAAACATGCATCCGTCCCAACATATATGCTTAAAAGCTTTTGTGAGTATTCCATTTTCATCACGCAACCAGTAACTGGCATCTTTAGGAATATCTAATCTTCCATTAGGATCCGTAGCCAGGCAATGGCGACCCGTTTTATCGTGTGAGCCTGTACCATGCACAGTACCGTCATTCTGCGCGACATGAAAGTCAATCGTCCATGGCCGAAGTGCATTCGTCAGGGTCTTGAGACCTTCCTCCAAAGCTTTCCGGTCAGTCCATTCAAAATCAACGGGTAATATTCTGTCTTCGGGCCTATTGTAGCCAAGAAGGTATAACAGTGTATGCGCCATGTCTCCCTGGAAGCCAATATTAGGACGATCAACTGCTTCAAGTGTATCGATCATTGTTTTCCAACTATGCATGCCTCCCCAGCAGATCTCACCTTCAGCCGCAAGTTTTTCACCATAGTCCGCTGCTACATCGCAGGCTTCACGAAAAGTTTGAGCAATGAGTTTTGTGTTATTAGCCGGATCGGCCGCCCAACCCTCGGGGGTGCTTGCAGAATCGATACGTACTACGCCGTTAGGACGAATGCCAAGTTCCCGTAATTGCCTTGCCACATGGCAGGTCTTTCTTACCTGGTTAACAAACCGGGTTCTTTCTTCTTTACTGCCCATAGCGGCACCACCGGCAGGTGGCCAGATCGGCGCGACCAGGCTACCAATTTTAAGATTAAATGATTCAATTTTATCGGCGAATTTTTTAATACCATCATCCGAACTATCGATATCAAAATGAGGATCAAAAAGTCCTACGTCTATACCGTCAAATTTCACGCCTCCCACTTCAGCGGCGGCGGTCATCTCCAGCATTCTATCGAAAGAAATTACTGGCTCAGAATCTTGTCCTTTCCCCACAATACCCGGCCAGGTCGCATTGTGGAGTTTTGGGTAATTATTTTCGTTCATTCGTTACAAAATTTTAAAATTGGTATTATGTTATAGTTTCAGATCAGGATTCTCCGGACCAAAATGTTTCAGCATCACAATCGGATCTGTTGAAGATTTATTGACGATTGTCACACCTTCTTTCGCGGCTGACTCACTCACAAAAAATTCATCGTGGGTTAATTGTCCATAACGGATTAACGCAGGCGTTTCAATATCCCAAACACCCATCGTACCATGCCCCTGCATCATGATCATTCCATACGCTGCATTGTCTTTGATCGTTACAGTTGCTCCCGGTTCTACGGTTAATTCTTTGGCACTAAAATCATGTGAACGGTAACATACCCATTTTTCAATGTATCCTTCCGCTTGCATTTCTGGTACAGACTTTACCGGCTTTGGATTCATAAACCTGGTTTCCAAAATATTTGGATCGACATTTAAGTCCCAGTCGATTACATCCATCAAGGCATCGAAGTCGCCTTTCTTATCTTCCGGCGTACCATTCCACAATAATACTTCAGGAATTATTGCTTCGTTTACCAATGATTGATACATGGCAAACACATCGGAAGCTTTCTGAGGCTCGTAGGTACACATACTACCGGGAGCATGCAGCATACCCGGCGGAACATCCCACCCTGTGCCGGGTTCCAGGCGAAAAGCCTGTGAAAAATTGGTGATTTTGTTATCTCCTTTTGTAAAGTTCACTAGACATTCACGGATCTGCTCTTTTGTTGTTCCCGGTGCAATACCGAAAAATGTATAAGGAAAATCACCGCCATGATTATTTACCTGTGGAGGAAAATAATATGCTTCTGGTTTACCTTTTTGACCTATCAGTGCAGCCTTCTCATCATTGTGATGAATATGATGAGGAAGCGGCCCCATGTTGTCAAAAAACTTGGAATACATGGGCCAGCTTTCATATTGGTCCCAAAGGCGGTGACCAATCAGTTCCCCTTTTAATTCATCAACTGCATCTTTTAACAACAGGCGTTTTTCTTTTCCTTCATCTTCAAATACAATAAAACTTAGCCCCTCATGTTCGCCGGTCAGCGGGCCATTCTTTGCAGGTGTAGTTGACGAAAACCAACGTTCATCAATACCACCACGCTCGCCGCCGAGCACATAATAATCATCGGGATGTAATTTGATTCTTCGTCCCGGGACGCAAAATGATCGTGGTACCCAATTGGGTGCCAAACGTAAAATTCCTTTTCCTTGTTCCAATGCCTTTTGGGCCGAACTTATTTTTTCTGCTGTTTCCATTAAAATTGATTTTTGTAATTAAGCTAAATCGTATTTTTTAAAAAATCATTAATTTTTACTTCATTTTCCATTACTTCAATTTCCAGATCGTAACTCCGTGTTTGTCCCGGTTGCAGAAAAATCAATTGTTGATCCTCCCGCGCTTTGGCTTGCCCTATTGGCGGAAGACTTCCGGGTTCAAGGCCGGTAAGATATTCACCGTTGCCCCAGTGTTGCCAATTCGTTAACCACGGCAATTGCTTTTTATCAAACCGCAATGCAAGTGCAATGCCTATTTGGGAGTTATAGAACCCACAGGTACAACGCCCGGCACTATCCGGTGTAACATCAATGTATGCGACAGCTTCGCCGGTACCATTATGCTCTTCCAATGGCGGCGGGCACTTGCGGAAATTATATCCTTCTTTAAAAGTTTGATTATGTATTCCCCCGCTGCGAGGTTGCCATTCTCCTTTCCATATTATATCAGTTCCTTCATCAATAAGTGGCCAGCCAAAATTGCAATGATATAGTATCATGTGAGGAGCCGGGGTATTTCCACGATTGGTAACTTCATCATGGATATGGATGATCGCCTTTCCAATTGTTCCGGATATTGTGCGTTTCATTTCAAGGCGAGGTCCAAATATCTTCGTTTCTTTTATTCTTCCCGTAATGCTCATATCCATTTTACCAACTGCGGGATCTGGTTGTATAACCGATTCTATTTCTGCAGGAATATTGCTTATCAGTCCATGGAGGCCTCTCTCTCCATATTCATCGCTTTCAGGACCGCCTACATGGGTTAGCCCGCAGGTAACCAATAGTCCTCCTCCAAATGTTTTTAGCCAATCCACTCCCCTTTCAGAAAAAGTTTCCGGCGGTGTGACACCTGAATCACTCAACCAGGTTAAACTGTGCTGACTATAAAATGCATCCGCAATATCCATTGCCCGGTCAAGTACCACTTTATATCGTAATCCGGTTCCGGTATTTATCCAGGCAATACGGGTTCCCCGGCCGGCACCATTATCAAGTACGGAAGTTTCAATACCTCCTAATTGGGCTGGATTCGATATTTTATTTTTCCATCCTGGCGGTAAATTTTTTTCTTCCTGGCTATTCATGTTTGGTATGAACTAAAATTTTATAAAGCTTCGTTACTTTTTTTGATGGACTATGCTTCCTTTCTTTCTCCATCACAGTTTCCATTTATTCAGTCTAATCAATGCTCAAGCCTATTTCTTTTTATTGGAAAAAATCGTATCAGTTTTATTTCCGCCCGATTTAAGATAAGCTAACAGGTCTTTTAATTCATCAGCGTTTAAGCGATTAATCATTCCCGGAAGCATAGGAGAAATTTCTGAAATCCGTGTGCGTAAAACATCCTTCTTGGGGATTTCCCTGATTATCTGTGGCGCAAAGGGATTTTGAGAAATTGTATACTTTTCATTGTCCTGGCTGATCAACCTACCTAACACGGAACCACCTTCTTTGAGATAAAAAACAGTTGCTCCATATTGATCTGAAATTGTTTTGTTGGGATCAATGATTGCTTCAAGCATGTCATGGTAAGAAAATCGTGTACCCAATTGAGTTAGATCCGGGCCGGCGACCCCACCTTCACCATTCATTGTATGACAGGAGATACAAAGTGCAGCCGTGAACATTGCTTTTCCCTGTTCAAAATTCCTGTTTGTGATTCCACTATCTGCTACTGCCAGGGCTTCTTCCATTTCCCAATCTCTTCCCGGACCTTTAGGCTGTTGCACTGCTTCCACCACATATATTCCGCCCTTTGCAACTAAAGAATCCCCAGAAATTTTATTAAAATAAGCATAGCGGTCTTTCGGTACGTTTTCAAGAGCGTTTTTACGGGCCTGGTTAATAAAGCCAACAAAGCTATGTCCTCCCTTGTATTTAAAAGCTCCGTAAAACCACTGGAAATATTTTTCCCTTAATTCAGGAGTCCACCCGTTTTTAGCCTGGCTTAGTACAGTTGCATAAAATGTTTGTTGTTGAGGAGGAACTTTTGAAAGCGTGCTGGCTATATCCATTCCATATTGCGGATTTCGAAGAATCAGATCAGAAGATTGGCTGATTGTATTTTGTCCGGCGTCATCATCTTTAGCAGTAGTTAGCATTGCAACGGTTTTTCTTATGGCTTCCGGCGACTCAACAAACACCAACACTTTACTGAGTTCACGGTTTAACTCGTTACTGGTGGCAGGATATTGAGGGTTAAGATAGGCCCCTACCATTGCTTTTGTGTTATCCGCGGGTAATCCCATACGGGCCAGCACCAATTCGAAGGCACGTAATAAATCTATTTGTTGGGCTTCGGAAAGTTGCGCATAATTAACGGTCATCAGTGATTTAAGCGCTGAGTCTTTCAACTTCGCATCTCCCTGGCGTGCCAATGCAATGATGGCCTGCGTCAGGGTCACAGGGTCTTTTTCAGCAAGTGCCTTTTCCTGCCACTGGCTTACCGGCTGATTCTCTACCGCAATCCTTGCTGCAAAACGTATAAATCTATCAGCATGTTTTAAATAGGGCCACGCAAAATCTACTGCGCCAGCGTCGGGCTTACCATGATATTCTTCAAGCTTTCTGCGAATCTTTTGTTCCTCGTTTAATGCCACCTCAGCCAATGCCGGGGTGTTTTCTGTATTATCTCCGTAGTAAACGCGGTAAAGATGGGAGTCGAGCCTGCGGCCACCAGTAAGAAAATAAAGTGCACCGTCCGGGCCAATTAAGCCATCCGTTAACGGTAACGGAGAGCCTGATACAAATTCTTCCCCTTTAGCTTTATAGGAAGATCCATCAGGTTCTAGTTGTATGGCATAGATGATTCCAAAGCTCCAGTCGAAGGCGAATAAAGCCTTTCTATATTTTTCCGGGAAACGGGCTTTATGCCCACTAAAGAAACTGGTGGGAGATCCCTGGCCTACATTAATAACGGGAGGTAAATTATCAGGAAATGCAGGAGACCATTTATCTGTTCCGGGACGCCATCCGAATTCGCCACCGCTTGTTACATGACAAATACGTGTGGGGCGATACCAGGGAAGTCCAAAGTCCCATTCCATATCCGAATCGTACGTAAACATATCACCTGCATCATTGAAGGTGAGGTCAAATGGATTCCGAAATCCTGAAGCTATCAGTTCCCAATTAGTCCCAGTTGAATCAGTATGCGCAATCCATCCGGCGTGTGTATTAACCGTGTTATCGTGACCGTTAGGATCACGGATCAAGGGCAGCAGGTTATCAATTTCCCTCTTGGCAGGTGGAGATTTATAATCATCCATATCAGGAATCTTTGTAAAATTTCCTGCTATAATATAAAGCGATTTTTTATCAGGAGACAAAACCACGGTGTGGGGTCCATGTTCTCCTTCCCCATCCAGTGCTTTTAGCAGCGTGATCTTATCATACTGGTCATCGTTATCAGTATCCTGTACACGGTAGAGGCCACTCTTTCTTTCAAGACTTGTATCTCCTTCATCATTAACCATAACATAGAGACTGTTGAATGCGTATAGTAAGCCATGGGCAAATCCTATTTTCATCTTAGCTGTATCACCTGCAATTTTAATATCAAGTTCTTCAACTTTTACCTTTTCTTTGGTCGTATCATAACCTACCGGCGGAATTGTAATGCGATATAAACTTCCGTACTGGTCACATGCAATCATCCTTCCTTTGTTATCAAAGGTCATTGCAACCCATGATCCCTGGTTATTTTCTCCCGGACTATACAAATGCTCAGCGTGAAACCCGGGTGACAACTTCAGTTGTTCAATCTTTGGATCTAGATTTTCTTTGTCTTTACCAGGTTGATTGCAAGAAGTTCCTAACATAATCAGGACCATAAATACAAGCAATAATTTTGTAGGGGTATTCCTGCAAATGTTCATACAAATAATAATTTATTTAAAAGGTTGTGAAATATAAGGGCTAAGCTAAGTTTTATCTATTTTAAATCTTGTACTTTTTATTAATACTTTTTAAATAATTCAAAACTGCGACCTCTTCCAACAAGGCGGCGGGGAAGTTTAAGTTTTCTCGTTGTGAATGATTCATAGAAACAAATATCAGAGAATTATTAATTCCTGAGTTACAATAACCTCAAGCATTTGGAGAATTACCCAAAAATATTTAAGGTATCTTTTGTTTCATTCTTTCAAAAAGCAATCCCGTGCCGCACTCCCTTGTTTATGATTGCGGTTATCGAACGTCGTAGATAGTTATAAACAGGTGTGCAAAACTTTGTTTTGTTTATGATTTGCATATACTTTTATATTTAATTACCAGATCGCCTCAACACCGGTCATAATTGATAACTCATCTATACCCATTGATTGCTTTCAGCTGACTTATGCATCACAAAGAAAAGCAGTAGGAAGAAAAACTCTGTGCTGTTCAGGAAGGCTTATTAATTTTTACCAAACCTTTTTTATGGAAGAAAATAGGGAATATACTTTGC
>JBKJRY010000292.1:0-24380 GCA_046593045.1 Chitinophagaceae bacterium
TGCAAAAGCTGACCTGCAGGATTCTCCGAAAGATAAAAAGAGTATGGAAGAGAAGAATGTAACCTTAGATTTGCCTGATGTTGAAGACATTCCCGGTCAGGAAAATATAAAACCTGCACCAATGGGTGAAATGGCGGATGTTACTATTTCATCTGCTGATGAAGAGGGAAATGCGATATTTAGTGATGATATTGATGAGGAAATAGAAGAGAGTTCCGACTCCAATGTAACAAAAGAAGAAAAAGAAGATTTAAGAAATAGTGCTAATGATATGCCTACGGAAGATGATACCAATTTGCGCCGTGCTGCTCTTGACAACACTGATGAAGATGGCACACCATTAAATGAGAGCAGCTTTAAAAATAATATTACAGGTACCGGCCTTGACGTGCCCGGGGCGGAAGAAGATGATGAAAATGAAGAAATAGGTGAAGAGGATGAAGAAAATAACGAGTATAGTTTAGGTGGCGATAATCACGATTGATCAACCAACTGGCAAACAAGGATTGAGTGTAAAATTTGTTTATTTTACCTATTTAATACAGGTTTAAAAAATTCATGATTTATTATAGAAAAGGTTCTCCAATTAAGGTGAGCCTTTTTAATTTGAATCGAGATTACTTCGCCCTATCTTCATTACCAGTTGTTAGTTATATTTAATTACTACTACCCATATAAACAGGCGCCTGAACATCGCCAATCTTAAAGGTTTTTCCCGTCTAAATCAATTAGCAAGCCGCCATAGATATTGAAAATATATTAACGTATCTTTTAAAAGAATGAATTTACTTTTTTATGTAAATTGAGATATATGCAATTACCAGATTTTTCCTCACATGCTTGGTTCGTAATTGTAACAATGATTTTTTTTGCAATCATTACAGGCAGGTATTTTATTGTTGCCGGTATTTTCTATTTAATCTTTTATATATGGTTTCCTAAAAGGTGGACCAGCAGGAAAATAAATCATAAAAATTATAAAAAAGGTCAGTTTAAAATTGAGGTTACGTGGAGTATGGTGACTGCTTTTATTTTCTCCCTTGCAGGAACAGTAACGATAATTTTATGGCAAAAAGGATATACAAAAGTTTATACTGATGCTAATGAATATGGTTGGTGGTATTTGCCTGCTAGTCTTTTTGTATTTATGATTTTGCACGAAACCTATTATTACTGGTTGCACCGATGGATGCATATTCCGGCTGTGTTTAAAATAGTTCATAAAGTTCATCACAACAGCAATATTACATCTCCATTTACAGCATTTTCATTTCATCCACTTGAAGGTTTATTACAGGCAATTTTTTTACCCATTATGCTGATGATTTTACCGATGCACTATTATGTCATAATAGTTCAACTGACAATTATGACAATCAGCAGCGTAATCAATCATCTTGATATTGAGATCTATCCGAAATCTTTTCACAAAAATATTTTTGGAAAATGGCTAATAGGTGCATCTCATCATTCTCTGCATCATATGCAGTTCAAATATAATTATGGATTGTATTTTACGTTTTGGGATAAAATAAAAAAAACAGAGAGCCCTCTTTTTGAAAAATTATTTGAATTAAAAACTACCAAACCAGCAGAACGAACTAGGAATTAATTTTGATTCCAGATTTTCCAGCTTTCTTCCGCTTGTATGATCAGCATTTTTTCTCCGTTTTTAATTGCAGCCCCTTTCTCCTTAGCTTTTGAAAGAAAAAGCGTTTCCCCCGGATTATAAACCAAATCGAAAAAATAATTTCCCGCGGTAACGTATTGATAAGGCAAAGGTGGTAAAGTTTCTACATCAGGGAACATCCCCAATGGAGTAGTGTTGGTAATTACAGGATAATCGTGCATCATTGTTGCATCAATTTCATCATAGCCAATAATTCCGGCATTCAAATCTTTTTTACGCGAAACCAGGAGATATTCAATTTTTAATTTTTTCATAACATAAGCTACTGCTTTTGAAGATCCTCCAGTACCAAGAATGAGCGCTTTGGTATGGTTAAGCTTTAAATGCTTAGTAAAAGTTTTCTCAAAACCGGTAACGTCGGTATTGTATCCTGTCCAATTCTTATTATGAATTTTTATACAATTACATGCATTGATCTCTTTACATGCTGGAGATATTTCATCCAAAAAAGAAAGGATTTGCAATTTATAAGGGATAGTGACATTCAGGCCCTTAATCTCGGAGTTAGACTTTAGATCCATTATCCCTCTATTGAGATCGGCTATTTCAAAATTTAAATAGGCAGCATTTTTGATATTTTCACACCTGAACTTTTCATCAAAATATTTTTGTGAAAATGAATGCCCCAAAGGATTGCCGATCAATCCATAAATTTTCATCAGGCTTTTTCTTTGTTCAAATATAAATCAAATGTATCGGCACGAAGTCCGATGCGCATTGCTTCAAGCGCAATTAATTCTGAGGGTGCAATGTTTCCCAGGTTTACATTACAACCAATCAGCTCTAAGAAATATAATTGCTGGGCTTTTTGAGGGGCTTCCCAAAGAATTTTTTCCTCAGGAATTTGGGTAAGAATTTCCTGAACAAGACCTTCTCTTACTTCGCCTGAACCGCGGTAAATACCAACGTTGCCTGCTTCACGTGCTTCTGCTATCACATATTTAGATCCTGCCTCCAGTTCTGCTTTCATTAGTTCTATCCATTTATAGGGAGGAATTATATGTTCTGCATCCTTGCTTCCAACTTCGCTAAGTACAGTTCCAAGTTTGGTAAGCTTTTCGATATAACCGCATTTTTCCGCGTGTGGGATATTTATAGATCCGTCACTTACTTCCATAAAGGTTATATTGAAATCCTTACAAATATTTACATAATCATTAAATTGGTTTCTAATCAAAAATGCCTCAAATAATGTTCCGCCAAAATAAACCGCAAGATCATAGGACTGGTAGAGTTCAATTTTCTCTTTCAGGTTAGGTGTGACATAGGCAGTGCCAAAACCTAATTTAATAATGTCAACGTGATCATTTGATGAACTTAAAAAATTTTTGGCTTCTTCTATACTAAGCCCTTTATCCATAACCATTGTCAAGCCATTTTCCCTGGGCTTGGTAACCCTATCCGGAATCTGGGAAATATTAAAATTCATACTTATTATTTTAACTTAAGCGCCAAAGATAGTTTTGTAATTTGAATATCCAATCAGTGGAAATGTCTTTATATAATGAAGAAGTCTGATAGCTAAAATAAAGTTGAATGTATGCGTTTTATATTTTTTTCAAAAAGATATAATGAAAGGATTTGACTCCAGGAAGGATTTAACTCCAGGATTATTAAATTAAAATTTATCTTTTTATTTCTTCTTCTTTTTGAGACCGGGATTTTTGTATTTGGCTTTTAATGCAGCTACAGCCTGGTGATGGTTAAGAGAGGGATTTAATGCAAAAAATTGCTTTATTAAATTTGGTGAATTTTGTAATCCATTTTCAAGAAGAATTAATGCCTCTTTTGATTTTCCCAGGGCAAAAAGTATTACTGATTCATAAAAAATAAAAAGAGGTTTATGATTTGTGTTCTTCTGAGCATTAATTACCTGTTCCAACGCTTCTTCAAAATAACCATGGTCATACAGGCATTTAATTAATTCTTTCCATCCATTTGAATTTTTGGGGCGTGCTTTAATAAAATTAGAAAAATGGATCACAGCATCTTTTATTCGATCCATATTTATATAGCATTTTGCCAGGGCAAAATGATAATCAGGTTGCGAACGATTTATTCGCATTGCACTTTCCAGGTTTTTGACAGCACTTTCCCAATAACCTTCGTTCATGTACGTACCCGCAATTTTATAATATAAATGACTGTCAGTCGAATTGAGATGAGAGGCTTTCCGGTAGTGAAATCTTGCCTGCGCCTGGTTTTTCAATTTTTCATAACAATGGCCAAGAGCCTCATATATTACTTCTTCGGGCATGGACAACTCCAGCACTTTCTGCAAAGCTTCAATAGCTTCACGATATTTATGAAGCCTCAGGTATGCATCGCCCATATTGCGATAAGCATAATCAAATTTCTCATCTATAGCAATAGCATATTGATAAGCATCAATAGCTTTCTCATATAATTTAAGGCCTTGGTATGCTGCTCCAAGATTGAACCAAGCGAGGGGTGTATAAGGATGTTCTTCTATAATGTATTTATGAAGTTTTATGCTTTCTTCATTACGGCCAGTGTAATCAGTCCAGAAGCATATCTTGTATAATGCTTCTTCGTTTGTATTATCCTGCTCCAAAATTAATTTAAGACAGTTAAATACTTTGTCGAAGTCCTCATAATCGTCATAGACATCCGCCAACTCAAATAGCAATTCTGTCTTTTCTTCTCCTTCAAATATATGAATGGCCTTTTCTAAAATCTGAGCTGCTTTTTGATGATTATCCAACGCCAAATACGCATCAGTTTTAAGAATATATAAATTGATATCTGTACTGTCCAGCAATTCGGCCTTTTCTAAAATTAAAACTGCCTCACGATAACTTCTTGTCGCAATTAAAAGATCTGCCTTCTTGATAAGCAGCAATGCAGAATAGGGAAATTGTTCCACGGCAAAATTGACTGCTTCAACTGCCGATGGAATGTCATCACTCTCATCAAAGTGATCTATAATTCTTTCGAAAGCATCTTCTTCAATAAAACTAAATTTCTTTCCGGTCCTGAAATTATTATATTGAATCAATAATTCCTTTATCTCTTCTTTGTCCCGCCGATATGGATTTTCTTTCATATGTGATCAGATAAGTTATTCCAAATTACAATATTTTTCAAAATATACAAGTACTAAAGAAAACTACATTGACGAGATAATATAATATTACTAACTGCGTTTTTTTTAAGAAAATATTTGTACCTTTGTTAAGAATAGGCTAATTTTTAGAAATGTATAAAAGTTCAAAAATATTATTAAGTTTTTTAGTGTTCTGCGGGGTTTGTTTGATAGCCTCGGCAGACAGGGGAGGTTTTATAAAAAAAGATAAAACACGCCTAAATATTGTCAACACAGGAACGCTTAAAAATTCCATCAGTTTTAATTTGAAATCTGGTCTTAACTATAAGGGAAGTTTTCTCCTGAGTCAAAAGCAAATTGGAAATTCAATCGTAAGTGATGCGATAATTTCGTATAAAAAAGGTAATACCATTTACTTACTACCTTTTAAGCAAAAAATACTCATACCTGAATACACTCAAAGTGACGGTTACAAACTTATAATCAGATCCAGAAAATAGTTTTTCATATTTTACTATAAAAAAAACCTGCCTAGCAGGTTTTTTTTATAGTCTTCTAATGAGAAATATATTCGGTAAATATTGCAATTCCATTTGTTTCAACCTTTGTTTTATTTCATATGCTGACCACTTACTTTTTTGTTTCTTCATAAGTTAAAACACGGTAGCCTGATTTAGGAATTTCAAATTTCGCAGTTGGAACTGCGTCATAATTTATTTTGGATAAGGTGAATTTAAATTTCATTTTCCCGGATTGCATTTCATATTGCACAGCGAGCCCGGGAAGGGTTTTAAATTGGTAATCATAATTCTTGTTAGTCAATGTAACATCGGTGGTATAATAGACTGTAAAAGTGGAGCCATCTTTTAATTTTGCAATTGCTTTGCGGCAATTAAAGCCATCAATCACGCTCGTTTCACCAGTGTTCTCGAAAACAATTCCTTCGTACTTTTTATTATTTTTTTCCCAATCCTGCGATGTGAGGGTTATCATAAGCTTTTGTCCGCTATAATCCTTTAATATCACACCGCTACCTGTTGTCGCATTATAAATAGCAGCTTCACTGCCAAGTCCACTTACCATCTCTGTACGGCTCATATTGCCTTTTAAATATACGGTAGTAGTGGCTCCATCAAGCATATCAGCCATTTTAGGCTCAGCACTACCGGTTTCTACAGATATATTATAAATAAGTGAACCTTCATTCAGATTTTTTTGAGCATAACTAAAAAAAACCTTGAAAAAAAAGATAATGAAGAATATTATTCTATTAAATTTCATATTCAATATTTATAAAAAAATACTTATATAACCCGATACTTAAATTCAGTAATGAGACATAATTGGCGCAATAATAGTTGCAGGCATGACCGTCCGTTCACCTACTTCCGGGTATTCGGTTTAGTTTTTCGCTGCATACTTTGCAATTTTTTATTGCTCTCCTGCATCGCATTAATTTTTTCCTGCCATTTACTTTTAGTAGCAGGTTTCTTTTTATTGGCCTCTAATCGCGCAAGTATTTTTTCGTGATCTATTATATATTTCTGTATAACAAATTGTATAAGCAAAGTAATCACATTTGAAACAGTATAATACCAGGTAAGAGATGAGGGCAACCTGTTGAAAACGCCTAAAAGAATTATTGGAAAAATATATGGCATATATTTCATTACAGGATTACTATTGTCCTGCATGTTACTCATTCCGTAAATAGATATGAGAAGACTCGTGATAACTGCGAGAATAGTAAAGAGACTTATATGAGCGCCATAGAATGGTATTGAAAAAGGCAAATTATAAATAGAATCGTAAGACGAAAGATCAGTGGCCCATAAAAAGCTTTGTCCGCGCAAAGTGATATTGGAATTAAAAAAATTATACAGGGCAAAGAAAATAGGTATTTGAAGCAAAGCAGGAATACATCCGCCCAAAGGATTTACACCCGCACTTCTAAATAGTTTCATTTGCTCCATTCCAAACGACTGCTTATCATCTCCAAATTTGGCTTTTAATGTGTCGATTTCCGGCTTCAGAAGCTTCATCTTTGCACCACTCAAATAACTCTGGTAAGTAAGAGGAGAAATTAGTAACCTGATAATAATTGTAAGCAATGCGATTACAAGGCCGAAGCTTGCAATCTTACTGCTTAAAAAATTAAAAACCGGCATTACAAAGCCCCTATTGATATACTTAACAAATGCAAATATGCCTGATCCCAAGGGAACCATATTATACATTTGATTGTTGTAAGACTTAAGAATTTTATAATCTCCGGGCCCATAGAATAATTGCAACGGAATGACTGATGAATTACCTTCAGGAACATTCAAACGTAAATTAGCCGTTGCTTTTGCAATAATGTTAAGACTTGTATCCGAAGGCGTTTCCCATCTTATCTCAGCGTTTTCAAACTTATTTTTTGCCACGATTGATGCCGCAAAAAATTGTTGTTTCAATGCTACCCAATCTACAGGTTTTTCAAATTTCTTATCATCGCTTTTCCCAGAAGCAAGGTGCTCAAAGTCATAATCTCCATTTTCAACATAGTCTATATGCGATTGTTGAGTTTCCCATTCAATATCCTTTTCAAGCTTATTAGCCTTCACCTGCCATGTAAGATTTAGCGTGTTTTGAGTTAATAGTTTGTTACTTCCCTGGAGCTTTACATTAAAGTCTATCATGTAATTATCAGGCTGCAGGATATATTGATGTTCTATTTTTTCTCCATTCTTTGTTTGCAGAAAATAGGTAATGATAATTTTTCCGCCAGGTTCATTTTGAATTTGAGTAGGCGTAAACAATAAATCAGAAGTTTGAGCTGTTTGGTTGTCGCCTACATTTACAGCATAAGAAATATTATTAAACTTTCCATCCTGAAGTATCAAAGGTTTTTTATCAAACGTCTTAAAGTTTTTTAATTCAACTGTCTTTGGTTGGCCTCCTTTATTGCTGAAAGTAACTTTGAGAACCTTATTTTCCACTACGGCTAATTCCTCTTTACCAGTGGAATCCTGGATAATATTTGCAGGTGATGAAATGGGTTGGGTCGCCGAAGAATCTTGGATTGCAGCAATATTTGCTGATGTATCAACTTTCGGGTTAAGCCTGTTTAGTGAGTCCTGCTGGTGCTGCTTTTCCTTTTCAAGTGCCAGTTGACCCTGGCGTGTATAATAAAAATATCCGAAAAATAAAACGGCTAATAATACAAAACCAATAACCGTATTCCTATCCATTCCCATATTTAAAAATTAGTTGGCAAATGTACACAAACTTTATAGTTTGCCTGCATTATGAAGTGCATACTCAAAGAAAATGCCCCCGGTTAAGGGGGCATTTATAAGTAAATTTTATTTTTTCGCTCCTCCTTCCGTCTTGGCATCAGGCGCTGCTTTTGCATCCACAACTGATGCAACTTTAACAGTAGTTGCTTCTTCCTGCTTAAGCTGACGCGTCATAGTAACAGAAGCAATGGGAATACGTGGGGAATTCAATATTTCCATATTTTCAACTTTAACGTCCTGAACCCGTACGTTTTCATTCAACTTAAGATCTGTGAGATCCATTTCAATATGCTCTAATAAATATTCAGGAACAGTTTTTACTTTTAGGGCTTTCATTTTAACTGCTAATTTACCGCCCTCTTTCACACCAGCAGGTACCCCTGTAAATTTCAGTGGAATCGAAACAGTTATTTTTTTGTCTCCCACTAATTCAAGAAAATCAACATGTATAAGCCGATCGCTGACTTTGTCAAACTGCAAATCTTTTAATACACATTTGTATGGTTTTCCATCTACATTAATTTCTGCCAGCATAAATTCTGATGTGTAAACAATGCTTTTAAAAGCGCTTGCCGGAGCAGAAAAATTAATTTCTTTTGCACCTCCGTAAATTACACCTGGCACTTTTTCCTCAGAGCGAAGCTGGCGGGTGGCTGATTTGCCAAATTCGGTCCTGATTTGTCCTTCGATTGTAATTGATTTCATTATAAAATTTTTTATGAGGCGCAAAGGTAGGAAATCTAATTTAGTTTCAATACCTGTATTTCATCCAGATTTGGAATCGATAATATCTATTTAAATAAAATTCCGAAGAAAAGGATTTAAACTTTGGGGCTATTCTTTTTCAAAATTTTAC
This sequence comes from Chitinophagaceae bacterium, assembly GCA_046593045.1. Classification (GTDB taxonomy): domain Bacteria; phylum Bacteroidota; class Bacteroidia; order Chitinophagales; family Chitinophagaceae; genus Ginsengibacter. The sequence continues at coordinate 8,895 of JBKJRY010000292.1, forward strand.
TTCTAAGAAACAGACTGTTTATACTTTTATTTTCGTAAGCATTTCTTATCGCAATTGCGAATAAATCTGCGACTGACACTATTTTTAACTTATCAATTTTGCCTTTAACAGGTATTGTATCACAAACTACCAATTCTTCCAGTGAACTATTTTGGATGTTTTCGTACGCATTTCCACTTAGTACAGGATGAGTACAAAAGGCACGGACACTTCTTGCTCCTTTTTCTTTTAATAAGCCCGCGCTCTTAGCCAGCGTACCACCGGTATCGCAAATGTCATCCATCAGTACAATATCTCTATCAGTAACATCTCCTATTACCACCATACTAAAAATTTCATTTGCTCTCTTTCTGTGTTTGTCACAAATAACCATTTCTACTTCAAAATAACTGGCTAATTCCCGTATGCGATTTGCACTGCCAACGTCCGGAGCGGCGAATGTAAGGTTCTCAAGATTTAGATCTTCAATATAAGGAATGAAGATAGCAGATGAATCGAGATGGTCAACCGGAATATCAAAATAACCTTGTATCTGCGGGGCATGAAGATCCATGGTAATTACCCTATCTGCGCCGGCAGCCGTAAGCATGTTGGCTACCAGTTTAGATCCTATTGCAACTCTTGGCTTATCCTTTCTGTCCTGCCTTGCATACCCGAAATAGGGAATAACAGCTATAACTTTATATGCAGATGCGCGTTTGGCAGCATCAATCATCAGCAATAATTCCATCAGGTTATCTGTAGGAGCAAAGGTGCTTTGTACTAAAAAGACAAATTGCCCCCTGATACTTTCACTATAATCAACACCTATTTCTCCATCGCTGAATTTTTGAATATTTATTTTGCCGAGAGGTTCACCAAATCGCAATGCAATTTGTCTCGCAAGGTATTGAGAACCTGTTCCGGAAAATATTTTTACGTTGGGATGCATCTTGTAATTATTGGTGAGAGCAAATATATACTGTGGCGAATTTATAATTAATATTGCTTGTAATAAATCAAAAGCCATGGAAAGTTCTAACAAGTCTTCCACTTCAATAAAAAACTGGGCCTTAGATGATCGCCCAAGAGAAAAATTACTTATGAAAGGAAGGGAAAGCCTGAGTGACTCAGAACTCCTGGCCATTTTGATAAATTCCGGGAATAAAGCTAAAAGTGCCGTCGATCTGGCAAAAGAAGTATTGGCTCTGGGCAAAAATAACCTTGACAGGTTGGGGAAACTTTCATTGACGGAACTTATGGCTATAAAGGGAATTGGGGAGGCCAAGGCAATTACCCTGGCCGCTGCTTTGGAATTGGGAAGAAGGCGACAGGCAATTTCACCTCTTAATAAAATTTATGTCCGATCTAGTAATGAACTTGCAGCATATCTTAAAGCTACACTTAAGGATTATAGCTATGAAGTTTTCGCAGTTGTCTTTCTAAATAAATCCAATAAAATAAATCATTTTGAAATACTAAGCAAAGGTGGTATGACCAGTACAGTAGTTGATCCAAGAATTCTTTTCAAAAAGGCTTTGGAAGTTGAGGCTACATCTATCGTTCTTTGCCACAATCATCCTTCAGGAAGCCTGAAGCCAAGCCGCGTTGATGAAGAGCTTACTGCGAAATTAAAAGAAGCAGGAAAATATCTTGAAATAAACGTAATTGATCATCTCATTGTAAGTGATGAGGGATACTTTAGCTTTGCTGACGAAGGGCTTCTTTAATTATTTTGTGATTACGCCTGGGCTGTTGGACCTCCAAAATTTAAGGGTAATTCAACAGCTTCAATATCCTGGATAGTTCCATTTGCGGATTCAAATTTTTTTACATTATCAATCATAGCTTTCATAAAACGCTTGGCATGTGTCGGTGTCAGAATCATTCGCGCTTTTACCTTGCTTTTAGGCGTACCGGGCATCACATTTACAAAGTCAATTACAAATTCAGCATGGCTGTGTGTTATAATGGCGAGGTTGGCATATACTCCTTCGGAAATTTCTTCAGAAATCTCAATGTTTAACTGGTTAGGAACTGTTGGCTGATCTGGCATATTCGGGCTTTAGAAAATAAGGGATACTTAGTTGATGTAAATATAAGAAGGCTATTTCAAAATATTGAAATAGCCTTCTTAATTATGGAAAGATCGTTACAGCTGTTACTGTTGTTTGACCATATGTAAATAATACCCACCAAAACCGCCTTGATCAACTGTATAATTAACTACAGCTCCCCACTCCTTATCACATGGAGAAACAACATCCAGTTGATCTTTTTTGGTTTCAGCGTTGGGATTAGTATACGCCGGTTCCCATGTAAAATAGGCTCCAAACTTTTGTTTTGCAATGCTAAGAGCATTTGTAAGGGGATCGACGGTAACTATAATAGGAACAGGATTAAATCCTGATGGATAAATATAAGAAAAATGTGTATCATCTATTTTTGTAAGAACAACAATGTCGCCGGGTGATAAGTCAGCAAATTCATCTTCAATTACTATGAAATTCCCCTGGTAGATATCAGGATTATATTGGCAAATAGCTGTATATCTCACAGAAGGACTCGCTCCTGGCTGGTTTGTTATACTAGATCCATATCCAACTCCTGTTACAGGAAATGCTTCATATTTTTTACCGGATTGTGTATAAACGTCGGCGCCGATATCATAGCTATCTCCAAGAGCCACAGGAACTCCAAAAAAGGTCTCTAAATCATCTGCATTTATTGTCAAGCTAGTTGGAAACGAAGTAACTCCGGCTTGAAGAAGCTTTATGTTCCCATTATCACTATTCTTTCTTACTACAATATCAAACTTTGACGGAGGAACATCTGAAGCGAAATACAGGCCAACATCAAATTTCCCCTGGAAACCGGCAAGATTGGTAACATCAATTGCCTGACTACCACCATTCTTGACAATTTGTGGTTCAGGAATACGTTCCAAAACTACATCCTTAGGTATCGGGCCATCATTTTTAGTACATCCTGCAAGTAAAGCAAATGAAAGCAAAAAATAATATATGTGTTTTCTCATCTTTATAATTTTTTATTATTATCAATTTTATGGCTGCCAGAATATTTTGAAAGTTCCGGGAGACTTTTGCGGAGGTGCGCTGCTGTTTAAATCTAATTCGTTCTGGCTCCATGGTAAAGATTGTGGATAGTCAACACTTAACGTAACCGGCACTGGTAGCTGCGGCGTTACAAAGGGATCACCGTCGACTGGAGGTTGAACGAAGCCTCCGGGCGCCATTGATGGATTTGAAGGGTCAAACAAAATCGGGTAGCCCGTCCTCCTGTAATCAGTGTATTGATCTACTGATGAGCCTACGCTAGATATCCATTTTTGTGTTATAATATACTCTAACTTTTTAGCATCGGTTGCGGCATCATACAAGTCCAAAATAGAATTGATATAATCATCCGCTGCTGAAGTACCAGAAAGAGGAGGCACAGATTGGGTCGGCTTTACATAGGTCGTTATAACATAATCTACTTGCTCCATAGATGCTTCCATGGCCGCTTCGAAAACGGCTCTCGCGTCACCGGTTATAACTCCGGAGTTTATTAACTCAGCTTCGAGGTACAATCTGTCAGCATAGGTAATAAACCTGTATGGCGCTGCTCCTGTTCCACTGTTAGCACTGGCAGCACCTCCCTTTCCATCATCGTATTTTCCGCCAACCGGATAAATACCAAACACGCTTATCGAATTTTGCTGATTACCATCTCGGTAAGGTCCGGTCGATCCAAAGTAAATCGTAACAAAAGCTCCGTCCCTGTATTCAGTATTACTTTGTGCTGCATCAGCCGGTTTCAGCTGATTATAGACATAATAAGGAAGACGTGGATCCTGGATACCTGTATTTACATTTGGATTGTACCCCTTCAGAATTTCATAAAACCACGGACTTATATGATTGCTCCTCTGGGTCGCTGTATAATCCCCAAATCCCGGATTACGGTCATCTGTTGCTCCGAGGGGACCATACGGTAATAAAAAACTTTCATCCGTAGAATTGATCAATGTAGAAGGAGACCCTAAAAGTGCAGTAACCTCCGGAGTAACATTCTGAATTTTCCTCACCTGGGTATACAATTTCAATTTTATGGTGTTGGCAGCTTTTATCCACTTTGCAACAGATCCTGTGTAGATCAAATCATTGGCTCCGGGTTTCGAGGGATTTTTGGCAGTGGTATTTTGAAGGTCAGCTATTCCCTCATTCAAGGTGGCAAATAATTGAGGATAAATATCCGAATCATTGTCGAACAAGGGCTGCTTCACCCCTTCTTTAAATTTATTATATTCAGAATAAGGAACATCGCCCCATACATCTACTATCTGGCTATAGGTATAGGCCCTTAATATTTTTGCAATGCCAACATATATTAAGTTGTCTTCCTCTGTTGCCTGCTTAATAATCACATCAATATCGGGCAGCGTTTGCTGGAATAGGTTATCCCAGGCGGCATCCACATCAGATCCTTTTACTCCATACTGATTAGCTGTTTCCCGGGTACTCATTTGATGCATATAAACTGCAAGAAAACGAGACAAACCAGTGTTATTGAATGGTGGTATCTGGAATGACAACGAATTTCCCAAATTCTGTTCTACTGTAGTCAACAAAGTACCTGTGGGAACTGCGACGGGATTATTTACATTTTGGTTTACATCCAGGTATTTTTTACACCCTGTCCCCACCAGAAAAAGCCCGGCTGTAAAAAGATATATTATTTTTTTATTTAGTATCATAACTGATAATTAGTTATTGGTTAAAAAGTCACGTTTAGATTAATACCAAACCTTCTTGTTGTAGGTGCGGCAGACAATTCAATGCCCTGAATAGTAGAAGAACCATAAGAATTCACCTCAGGATCAAAATGAGTATGCTTTGGTATATTGGGTGCAAGGAACCAAAGATTATGGCCGCTCACGCTAAATCTTATAACTGAAAGGCCTAATTTATTCGTAAGGGCTTTAGGAAAATCATATCCGAGAGAAAGCTCTCTCAGGCGATAAACTGTGGCATCGTATACATTAAATTCTTCAGAAGCATTGATGGCAAATGTTGCACTTGCTCCGCCCGGTGCGAAAAATAAATCGTTAGTTGTGATCCGGGTCTGGTTTTCTATTGTCTTACCCCCTACCATTATCGGCATGTGTGTGTTAGGATCGCCATATACTCCGGGTATCACCCACAAAGCTTCCCGATCTTTAGTATCTTCGGTAACCCCCCGGCCAAGTAAAGAAGATAACGTAACAGAATATATGTCACCACCTTGAGTCATGTCAAAAAGTCCGCTTAGCGTGAAGCCTTTATAAGAAATACTGCTTGAGATACCCAATTTATAATCCGGGTTAGGATTACCAATAAATCCAGGCTGCAGGCTTTCAATCATCATACCCGTTGCAGGATTGATTAATGGAGTTCCGTCCGCAGTTCTATCCGCTTTGGGGCCATATAAATAGCCATAAGGCATACCAGGCTCAAGATATGTCTGAATACCATTACTGAAGCCACCACCAAGCGGCGCCCTGGTAAGGCCCTCAACCAATTTTTCGACAATATTTTTATTTTTAGTGAATGCCCCTCTTATTTCCCATGAAAAATTATTGTTAACAATAGGGCGCAAGGTGAGGCCAATTTCAACTCCCTTGTTACTTATCTCCCCTATATTAGTGAGAAAACTTCCATAGCCTGTAGTGCTGGGCACATTAATCGAGTAGATGAGGTCTGTTGATGTTTTATCGTATACCGTAAAATCCAAATTGACTCTTCTTTTAAATAAAGAAATATCTATCCCGGCCTCTACTTCTGAAGTAAATTCGGGAGTTAAATTCGGATCAATCGTTTGTGAATTAAGACTTGTACTTGGCTGACCTAAAAAATTTGAGTTAATTAGAAAAATATCCTGGCCATTATTAGCCGGCGCATCACTGCCAACTTTAGCCCAACTCACCCTTATTTTACTATAATCCAACCAGTTAGATTTGAGGTTGAATGCATCTGTCCAAATAAGCGATCCCGATACTGCGGGATAGTAATAAATTGCATTCTTATAGGGAAGAGTGGAAGTAAGATCATTACGACCCGCCAAATTAATGAAAGCAAAATTCTTATATCCCAGTGTAGCGTCAGCGAAGAAACCCACGATCCTTTGTTTATATCTGCTGTCATCATCAAAACTTTGGGTAACTGTATTTTTAAGGTTATATATTTTAGGAACTATAAAATCTTTTCCCGTGTTGGTCTGTCTCCTGGACGTTCTCTGACTTATGTCATTTCCTATCTTAAGATCAAGGGTGAAGTTAGCTCCTATTTTCGGGGTAAAAGTAGCTATGAATGTAGACTGCAGTTGGGTTTGCTTGTAGTTGTCTTCTACAATTCTTCCTAATCCATCTGCTGCCCTGGAAAATTCCTGTGTCACCTCATCTCTCGAAAGATTGGTTGTATTTGATCCAAAATTATAAGATAAATTGATCCAGCTATTCACCTTATATCCCAACCGGATACCGGTAATTATTCTTTCCTCTACAGTTGTAGCCGTATTATTAATAGCAGCCCAATGAGGATTATCGAATTGTGCGCCGCCATTTGGTATAATTGGCTTTCCAAGAGCATCCTGGTAGGGCAGGCTTAAATCCCAATTCCGGGCTAAAAAGAGAGATCGTGCAAATTGAGAGGTAGCACCATCGGTCTGGTTTTCTCCAAAATAACCTCCGTTTTGCTCTGACCTTGCATAGCTAAAATTTCCGCCAATGGTTAGCCCTTTGAATTTAGTCTGACCGCCAAGACCAAGATTATTTTTTACATAATTTGAGTTTTCAACGTATCCATTATGTATGAGATTTGAAGCCGTTAGCGCCATTGAGCTAATATCATTTCCACCGTTTATCGTTATTGAATTTTCATAAACTGAACCTGTTCTGAATAAATCCTGTACATTATTAGGTTTTGGTACAAAGGCCATATTTCCATTCGCGTCAAAGAGTTCGGGATAAGCTTGTAGGTATTCAGGCCATGCTGGGACAGAGTCAATTCCTGAAGTACTGGGCCTGATAATAGCGCCACCTCCATCGTAAACATTCCCCGAGCCAAATTTAGGCCCCCATGATCCGTTAGCATTTTGATATAAAAATTGAGAACCGGCACCAAATGAATTTTGGTAATCCGGTAAATTGGCGATATTTTCTATCGAGAAAGAACTTCTCAACGAAACATTTAGGGGTTTAGCACCCTTCTTTGCACTTCCGGACCTTGTAGTTATAATTACTACGCCCCGGGAAGCCCTTGAACCGTAAAGTGCGGCAGCTGCAGCCCCCTTAAGTACGTTAAAACTTTCAATGTCATTAGGGTCAATATCTGCTATCCCACTACTGTATGCGGTACCGCCGGATGTTTGACTGCTTGTGGTGACCTGGTCATTACTGTAAGGAACTCCGTCAACAATAATCAGTGGTTGGGTTTCCAGCCCCAGTGAAGAGTTTCCCCTGATCTGGATTCTTGTCGCCGCGCCAGGAGTTCCTTGAGAAGTTCTGATATCAACGCCTGGAACTGTCCCCTGTAAGCTTTTTAATAAATCAGGTTCAGATTTTTGCAATAAAGAATTGGGGTCAACTTTGGAAACAGAATAGCCAAGTGCTTTTTCAGATCTCCTGATGCCGAAAGCAGTAACGACAACTGTAGTAAGTTCGGCTGCATTTCTGTTAAGGATAATTGAAACGGTATTCCCCGTGGGGGCTACAGTTCCTGAAGTATACCCCGCTGCAGTGAAGGTTAATCTGCCCGTACCAAGAGTAGTGATGCTAAATTTTCCAGATTCATCTGCGGTAGTTGCATTCTTTGTACCCGTTTCTGTAACCGTTGCATACGGTACGGGACCACCTTCCTCATTTGTTACTGTACCTGTAATAACCCGGGATTGTGCTATTACAAATACGCCGCTGAGCATAAGTAATAGAAATAGCGTCAGAAATTTTCTCATGTGATTTTTAGTTTTATTTCGTTGAATTTATGGATCTCTCAATAGAGAAAGGCTATTACCCGAGAGAACACCGTATTATCTAAAGGACAAAGGAATATATCTTTTCGCTGCAAACATTAGTATCATACGGTATTTGTACCTTACTCACCAAAGCTTTTTAACCTTTATTGCAACTTAACCTTCACCTTTCTTTGCCTCTGAGTTTTTGGAGCTTTAGTAATAGAAATCGAAGTTGATTGAGCAGTGTTCTTTTGTTGAGATACAAATGCTATTGACAATGGGGTAATAAATTTTCTCATCGGGGATTTTAACTTTGTGAAAGTTGCAAAAGTATAAAATCCTTCTCAAATGAAGTAATTATTAAAAATTCTCTTTAAAGAGAAAATTACCCAACCGCTATTTATTGATGATTGCGTTGTCACAAAGAGATTAAGTACAATAATACAGCCGCCTCAAAACTGAGGCGGCTGTAATTCGTTTATTTTGAATAATTAGAATTTGTCCCAGAATAATTTTGTTCCCACTTGATCGCCTCCAATGGCGGAAGCAGCTGCATCATAATTTGCCTTATTAAGATTTTGCTCGTTAATGGGATATGTATATCTAACAGGGAAAACTGAAAGAGCTGAAGGCGGAGCTATAATTTGCGGATAATCCAACCTCCTTATCTCGTTCCACGCATCCCAACCCCTGTTATATAAAGCGATCCACTTTTGCATACCTATTTTTTCTTTGTAGGTACCGGTTACCGTTAAATAATTAACCGAAGGTTGAGCGATGTAAACTGTTGCTTCTGTTGAAGTGCCTCCCCAATACATAATTGATGCAGTAATAGCATTGTTGTAGTGCATAAGAGCTGTACCACCTACACTGTAACCTCTTTCCACAGCTTCAGCCAAATCAAACTCTATTTCACTGTAACTCAAAAACAATGCGGGGAATTCCGGCGCTATTATCTGGTTAGCAGGTTTTGAAAAAGTTGTATAGTTACTACTGGCTCCGGGGGTTCCACCTGAATAGCCACCCGCAAAATCTGTGGTGAAATACAATGACATTCTTGGATCGTTTAATGGCATCATTACGTCAATGATTGTTTTAGCTGCCACGAAATCTTTCCGGCCACTTTGAACCAGGTCTACCCAAATTGGATTGGTATTTGGGGGTGCAGATAGGTAATTAAATACAGCATTATCGGCATTTGAACTAAAAACACCCGCAGCCACTGCTGATTCTACCACTGACTTGGCTTTTGCATCATCGAAATCAGCAATTGTAAGTCCCATTTTAAGCTTAAAGGAATTAGCAAATAATATCCAACTATCAACGTCTCCGCCATATATTATGTCTGCTGCACCAATACCCTCCTGGGAATTATCTAATGCTGCAATGTCAGCATCCAATCTATCCAAAAGCTTATAGTACACTTCCTTTTGATCATCATATTTGGGAGCTGTAGTTGCTTCAATATTCAAAGCTTCTGTATACGGTATGTTGCCATAGGCAATTACCAGGTAATAATAAGTGTAAACTTGCAGTATGTCAGCCATTGCTACTTTATTCGCTTGTAGTTTTGCTAATTCTGCCGGACTCAGAGGAGGATACAAATCCGCAGGAACCAAGTCTTTGCTGCGCTCCAGATCTTGTAATACATCGCGATATAACGAATTCCACATATTTTGGGGAATGCTCCGCTGATTCAGATCATAATTGCTTTCATCTGTATAGGTTACTTCCTGCCAGTACTGATCGACAAGCCGGAAAATATTCAAATTAACATTCGATGAAGTCAGCGTATTTATCAATTCATGCTGCGCATTGGTAAACAATGTTCCTGAAGGCACCGTAGGTGGTGCTTTAGGATCCACGTTAATGGAGGTGAGATCCTTCTTACATGCCGTAAGGACCAACATGGGGATCAATATTGTTAATAATATTTTTTTCATAATTATTTGCTTAAAATTTTAATTTAATGTTGAAGGCAAATGTCCTCGTTGTTGGATACGCTCCTGACTGGTATCCCTGCAAATTGCCTGATACAATAATTTCTTCAGGGTCAGCATATGGGAGGTTTTTATTGATTATCCAAAGATTTCTACCGATAAACGAAAGATCAATACCATTTAAAACTTTTGTTTTACTAACCAGGCTGGCAGGAAATGAATAAGTTAAAACAGCTTCTCTCAATTTCACATAACTCGCGTCGTAAATGAAGCCTGCCGCCGGTGAATAACGATAACCGTAAGCACCAAAATTTGAAGTGCTCACCCTATTTGCATTGGGCTTCCCGTCTGCAGTTACCCCCTCACGAATAATTCCGCCGCCATCAGTAAGAGAATTACGTAAAGGATTTCCGAGGTCATTATTTCCTGCAGTTTCAGGATATAAACCTGTGGCAAGACCATAGTACAAATCTAGTGAGAATAAATCGCCTCCCTGTTTTACATCAATTAACCAGCTAAGGGTAACGTTTTTATATCTCAGAGAGTTATTTAAACCTCCAATCCAGTCTGGATTTGGATCTCCAATAACTTCGTTGGAAGTTGTGGACAATTGATAACGCCCGTTGGCCTGAACAATTCTTTCGCTCGGTGAGCCCGTTGGTTTGCCATTTGCATTAGTTGGATCGTAATAAACAAAGTTTTGCCCCCTTATGGTACCAAAGGGTTGTCCCAAGGTTGCGTTTAAAGTTACATTTCCCTGGTAGGAACCCAACACGATATTATCTGTAGGCACTCCCGTTCCCGGATCAACATATAGATCCAGAACTTTATTCCTGTTTCTTGTCCAGTTTGCACTTACAGTCCATGTAAAGTTCTGGGTCTTTATCGGGGTATAATATGCTGACACCTCGAAACCTCTATTTTCTACTGTTCCTGAATTTAGAAATTTTGCATTGTAGCCGGTTGCATTAGACAATGAAACAGCGAATATTTGGTCAAATGTTTTTGCGCTATAATATGTTACATCAAAACCAACCCTACCCCTGAATAAAGTTGCTTCCAAGCCAAATTCATAACTTTTTGTTCTTTCTGGCCTTAGTTCACTGTTAGCAAGTGAATTTTGCACGGAGGTTTGTGGAATTGATCCAAAAGCTGTATTCTGATCATAGACATTTAAGGTTCTGTAAGGCCTCGTATCATTACCTACTTCAGCATAGTTGGCTCTAATCTTACCATATGAAAGCCATGTTGCCCTTGGTATTAATTTAGAAAAAATAAATCCCCCTGAAATGGAAGGGTAATTATAAGAATTGTTGCCTTTTGGTAGAGTTGATGATTGATCCCTTCTAAATGTTCCATCTAAAATCAGGTAACCGCCATAGGTTAGTGTAATACCTCCGAAAACACCTCCAACTTCTTTTACCAAATCTTGTTCGAGTGGGGCGTTGATTGGATTCGCTGTATTTTTCAATGAGAAAATGCCAGGAATAATCAACCCTCCGTTAGTAGATGCATAGATACTTGTTTCGTGATCCTTTCTTAAGCCGGTTCCTGCAAGTACTTTTAAATTAAAATTAGAAGATAGGTCTTTATCGAAATTGGCTAATAAATCAAAATTTGTTCCATTAAAAGTATGATCATACCTGGAATAATAAGGTACGCTTACACTCCCAACATCCTGCCTTTCTTCCTGGAGCTCACTATAGTGATCAAGTGAAACACGACCCCTTATATTTATTGAATTTGACAATTTGTAATTCAAATTCACATTACCAAAATACCTGTTACGGCTATCGCTTTCAAAATCTTTATATCTTGTAAAGTAAACATTGTTCCAGTAAATAGGCGTAGGATCAGTAGGATCAGCAGGATTCCAGGTAACATTTTTCCCGGTTCTGAAATAAGCATCTTTTTGTTCCTTGATATCCACGTTAGTCTGCCACCATTGCCTGAAATTTCCGGCAACATTTTGATCGTCATAACCTGTACCATAACGACCCAGGCCCTCAATATTTGTAAAGTTGAGTGAAGCCCCCGCGGTTAACTTATCTGTGATATTCAAAGTACTGGAGAAGTTTACCAGGTTTTTTAAAATATGGCTATTGGGCAAAATACCGTAATCATCCGTCCGCGTATAGCCTAAACGAAAACTACCTTTATCCGAGCCTCCGTCAACACTTACGCTTTGATTTGATGAAAATGAATTTTTGAAAAAGGTTGATGGATCATTAATAGCGGCAACCCATGGACGCGCTTTATTATAGTTTGGTGAAGAAGGATCAAAGGCATCCCATTGGTAAACCAATAGATTCGGATCAAATGGACCACCATATGAAGCATCCTCACTTGTTGGAACAACTAGCCTACCGGCCGGATCAGCAGCATCTACGGGACCAAAGCCATTGTTTGGATCTCTGTATAAAAAATAGCCACTATTATCTTCGTAATACTGACCATAACCAGCACCATAACTTTTTTGATATTTAATAAAAGTAGATTTATCTATCGCACCTGTAGTAAGACCGGAATTTATAGTAACACCAAGGCCTTTTCTTCCTTTTTTAGTGGTGATTAAAATAACGCCGTTACCTCCACGTGAACCATACAAAGCTGTCGATGCGGCTCCTTTTAATACTGTGATAGATTCTATATCGTCTGGGTTAATATCAGCAGCATTATTTCCGTAGTCGTAACCACCCCGCCCCTGGGCCTGGTAGGAACCGCCCCTGCCTGACACTGGATCTGACGCGGTGGAACTTGAATTATCAAAAGGAACTCCATCGATTACAAACAAAGCCTGGTTAGTGGAACCGATTGTTTTCGCACCTCTTATCACTACGTTGGTTGAAGCTCCAAGGCCGTTTGACTGGCGAAGCTCAAGCCCGGACACCTTCCCTGATAAGTTGTTAATAAAGTTTGATGAACGCTCCTTACTTACCTCATCTCCATTAATCTGTTGTGCGGCAAAGGGCAATTCATTCCTGTTTCTTTTAATACCCAATGCAGTGGTAATGGTAACTGTAGAAAGTTCGGTAGTATTTCTTTTTAACGAAGCGTTCACTACTCCACTGGTAGGAGAAACTGTGGTTGCATCGAATCCTGTGGCTGTAAATGTAAGGTCTCCACTACCTTTCATGGTTATTGTAAAATTACCATTTGCATCTGCCGTAGTTGCGCGCCTCGTTCCTGTTTCAGTAACCGTGGCATACGGCACCGGCGCACCGCTTCCATCTTTAACTGTTCCGGAGATCGTCCGGTCTTGTGCAAATGCCAATACTCCACTGAGCATTAGCAAAAGGAATAACATTAAGATTTTTCTCATGTGTGTTTATTTAGCTTTTAAATTAAGTGGCAAAATTAGGAGCCTTGCCAAACGAATAAAAAATGTTAATTGAAAATTTCATCTTTAGAACACCATATTGACACATAAAGACGCAGAGTTGCTGCTCAATAATCAAAAATATCTCGGTATCGCCGGCCCCGATAATTGGAAAATTATAGCTAAAAGAGTCAATAATTTACTATAAATCATAGTGTTATAAGAAGTATCTGCTCCTTTTTAAAATCACGTAGTTTTACGATATTTTTTTTCTATTAGGATTACTTGCCAGAATCGGCGTAAAAGAAAGTCCCGTAAAAATGAGTCGCTTTTAAAATTTATTTAATACCTGGTATTAATTCGCCATACCTATAATGCATTCTAAAAATTAACCTGTTTGATTCTTAAAAGAAATGTTAATTGATGGTACTGCAATCGTGAGTTGATTTGCGATACAGGCGGGAGTATTTGGTTTTCATGATACTCCCTGTGCATTAGACTAATTGTATCCTGGTTGAGTCAAAGAAACTACCCCAGAAAAGATTTTCCTATCCCCCGGACAGTTTTAATATCTCCTCGTCCCTAACTCGTTAGTTTAATTGATTCAAAAAATCTATCTTGTTACCTCCAGGCCTATACTAAACCGCTAACTTCTTTCCGCCCTATATTATTCACCAACAAAAAAATAAACAAATGAAAAAGTTATTTTTCTATTTATTGGCTTTTCCATTAATTGGATTCGCCCAAAAGCAGACGGCTGTGAGTTCCAGCCGTTATTTCCCCAAGACAGACAAGGTAGTGGAGTTTGAAAAAGGACTTACCGCACATATTGCCAAATATCATAGCGGCGACTGGAAATGGCGGGTATATGAAATACAAACGGGTGAGGATGCGGGGGGCTACCAAGTGGTAGAAGGGCCAAAAACCTGGGGTGAATTTGATAAGCGTGGCAACCTTGGAGACGAGCATATGAAAGACTGGAACAAAACGGTAGCGCCGTATATGTCAGATAAATATTCTTCCATTTTTTCTGAATATGTTGAAGACCTGAGTACCGTTCAATTAGTTAGTTTTACTGATAAAATTTCCATTACGCATGTGTTTCCAAAACCTGGTTTATCGAACATGGTTGAAGACATCCTGAAAAAAATAAAAAAGGGCTGGGAAGCAGGTACGCAAACTGTTGCCGTGTATAGGTCCGTTGCTTCGGGACCATTTCAATATGCGCTTGTGTTCCGGATGAAAGATGGATTAAAAGAATTCCAGGAAGGCTACCGCAAGCCTTTTAAAGAAAGGTATGAAGGCGCGAATGGGGAAGGAACGAGTGAAACTTACCTGGCAAAAATCAATGAATCAACAGATCATGTATGGTCTGAGCTCCTGTTTTATCGCCCGGATCTGAGTGCCAAATAACGGATAGCAATTATTGGCCAATTAGAACCTTCCTGTTTGCTGGAAGGTTTTTTAATTCATGCCCGTCAAGTCACCTAAGGTTGCATTGGGATTTTTCTGATCACCTCACACAACGCCTGATAGTGATATTTCCAGCAGGCAATTAAATTCTCTTGCAAAATCAATAGAAACACGGGCATGCACCGCACCTTGTCTGTCAAGGAAACCCTGGGTGCCACTCAGTGTGAAAACACCTTCATGCCATATATCTGCGTGAATGTACAAACCCTGTGTGCCATCGCATAAAAAACATATAAAATCCTGGGGCTTTACATCATCACCCGGTAATGCAATGGGTACAAGAAATGGCTTCTTGACTAATGGGAAAAAAAGCTGCCCGCCATCCGGATGATAATTGGAATGCCATAGCAATATCCTTTGCGGCGGGTTAGTATGCGTATCATTTGCATCCTCGGGAGGCGTATTATAGCCAAGAATATAATTGCCGCCCACTGCCTCATTACTACCAAACAAAATATCCCCTTTCCACCGGCTGTAAAATATACCTTCTTTCACGCCGCCTTCATTGCCGCTATCAGTGTCAACGGGTCGCCAGCCTTTTGCCGGCCACCTGGTTATTTCGATATTAAAATCATCCGGATCATCTACCAGGCAACCATATCCTTTGACAGATGCGGATGTGGCCTTTATCACAGGAATTGTTACGTGTTCAAGGCCGGCAGGTAAGAGTGGATTCATGTAATCCGGAGCAGTGCTGCTATGCATACTTCTTATTTGTTTTATTATATGAAATTACAGGTTGTCAAATAAACAAAGGATATTACTATCAAGCTCCTTTACTCA
>JBKJRY010000403.1:0-4353 GCA_046593045.1 Chitinophagaceae bacterium
GCTGTTGGGGATCAGGCGGCACGGCTGATACTACAGAAGAAGTGCATCTTCCGCTCTATAAAAAACCCTTTTGTACCAATCTTATAAGTAACATTAAAAAAGGACCGGCTTTTTTTACAGAAGAATACACACAGCAAGAGAAAAAGGAATTTTTCGCCTTTCTATTTAAGCATAAGCCCTGGTCAAAGCTGGATGCTAAACAGAAAAAAGAAACCCTCTCTACTCCCGGAGGATACACCCGATCGTGTTGTGTATCTCAGCACACCAGTATTTTTATTATTAACCATTTTGGTGAAAAGTTTTCTGCAGTAGATAATGACATTCTTAAACGCTTTGCAAAAGTTTTCGATCAAACCTATACCCGTTTTCTTGATTTGCAAAAAGCAGAAGCACAGGCAAGAGAAGCACAGATTGAATATGCATTGGAAAAAGTTCGCTCAAGAACAATGGCCATGCAACACAGTGATGAACTGCAGCATGCCGCCATCTTATTATTTGAGCAGGTACAATCCTTAGGGATTAAAACCGGCAGTTGCGGATTTAATATCTGGATGGAAGATGAAAAAACCGCAATGGTTTGGAATAGTTCACAGGAAGGTGGCCTGCAAATTCCATTCAAAATGCCGCATACAGAAATTCCACATTATAAACGTGTTTATGAAGCCGCTAAAAAAGGCGATGAATTTTATTTAGAAGAAGTTGCAGGCGAAGCATTGGAAAAACAAATTAATTATTTAAGAAAACTGGATGGAATAAAGGAGATCATAAAAAAATATGATGATGCTGGTATTGCACTTCCAACGAAGATAATATACCATGATGTATTTTTTAAACAGGGATACCTGTCCTTTCACACACATGAACCTACTGTGGATGCACATGATATTTTTAAAAGGTTCGGAAAAGTTTTTGAACAAACCTTTACCCGTTTCCTTGATTTGCAAAAAGCAGAAGCACAGGCAAGAGAAGCGCAGATAGAAACGGCATTGGAAAAGGTACGTTCCCGTTCGCTGGCTATGCATAAAACTGAAGAGCTCCAGGAAGTAGTTACGGTTGTGTTGGAAAGGATGACAGATTTAAATATTGAATTAAATACCATCAACATCAATATTTATAAAGAAGGTGTAAATGAACTTAATCTTTGGACGGCTGCACCAGGTCACAAATATGCAGTACCATTTCATCTTCCCTTTTTTAACCACCCTATCCATACCGATATTTTTACAGCAAAAGAAAAGGGGCTCGATTTCTTCACAAAAACTTATTCATTTGAAGAAAAGAACAATTATTTCAATTATGCTTTCGAACATACAGATTTTAAAATTGTACCGGAAGCCAAAAAGAAATTGATAATGGAAGGACCGGCATGCACACGGTCAATTGCCATTACAAAAAATGCCGGAATAATTATCATTCGTTATTCCGAAAAGCCATTTACAGAAAGCGAAAATGAAATTTTAAAACGATTTGCCAAGGTTTTTGAACAAGCCTATACCCGTTTCCTCGATCTGCAAAAAGCCGAAGCACAAGCAAGAGAAGCACAGATAGAAGCAGCACTGGAAAGAATACGAGCAAGGACTATGGCCATGCAGCGAAGTGAGGAATTAGGCGAAACCGCGGCTGTACTATTCCAACAATTGCGCAATTTAAATTTAAAGTTTTGGTCAGCCGGTATTTTTATATGGAGATCTGATAATGAAAATTTATTAGAAAACTGGATGGGTAATAATACGGATGGCACTCCTTTGCCACCTATGTTACTGCCTTATAAAGAAGATGATAAACATCGTACTATTTACGAAGCGGCACAACGAGGAGAATTGATGTATGAAAAAGAATTAAAGGGTAAGGCATTAGACAAACATTATAAATGGCTGATGTCACAACCATCTGCCAAACCAGTCTTTGATCGATTAAAAAATATCGGGATTACTCCGCCAT
Source organism: Chitinophagaceae bacterium (assembly GCA_046593045.1). Taxonomy (GTDB): domain Bacteria; phylum Bacteroidota; class Bacteroidia; order Chitinophagales; family Chitinophagaceae; genus Ginsengibacter. Next base: position 1,942 of record JBKJRY010000403.1, read on the forward strand.
CTATTCAATGGAATTATGCTGCAATATTTAAACAGGGTTATCTACTGCTCATTGCAGAACAACCCGATTCAGATATAAAAGAAATAAGTAAACTATTCGCAAAAGTTTTCGAACAAACCTATACCCGCTTTCTCGATCTTAAAAAAGCGGAAGCACAGGCAAGGGAAGCGCAAATAGAATTAGGATTAGAAAGAGTGAGAGCAAGGGCAATGGCCATGCAAAAATCTAATGAGTTATCAGAATTAGTTGATACCGTTTTTAAAGAATTGACAAATCTTGATTTTGCCTTAAACTGGTGCATCATTAATATCATAGATGAAAGTTCAATGACTAATACCGTGTGGGCTGCCAATCCTGATATAGATAAGGCCCCTGAATCCTATTACATGAAGTTTGAAGATTATCCATACCATCATGCAATGATAAAAGACTGGAGAGAAAGAAAGATTAAATCAGTGTATACACTTGAGGGGCAGGAAAAACAAATCTATGATGATTATTTATTTAGTGAAACAGAATTTAAGAGAACTCCCGAAATAGCACAGGCAGCTTCAAGAGCTATGTCAAAATACGTTTGCTCTTTTTCGTTCAGCAATTTTGGAGGTTTGCAAACTGTTGGTGAAGAACCTTTATCAGAAGATAATCTCGATATTCTTGGACGCTTTGGAAAAGTATTTGATCTTACCTATACCCGTTTTAATGATTTGCAAAAAGCAGAAGCACAGGCAAGAGAAGCGCAAATTCAATTGGCATTAGAAAGAGTAAGGGCCAAAGCAATGGCTATGCATCATTCAGATGAATTGGATGAAGTGCTGGCTATTTTGTGCGACCAGTTTGATATCTTGGGGATTCTTCCTATGTCAACTCACATGACTGTTTTTAATCTTGAAAACAACACTTTTACTTTTCGTGAAACTGGAAAATTTGGAAATAGAAGTTTTGGTGAACAAACGGTTGACCTAAATGCCATGGATACCTGGAAAGAAACCGTTGATCAGTGGAAAGAGAGTAAAGCCCTTTCAATCAACCGGCTTCATTTTCCAAAGGAAACTTTGCCGCAAGTGTGGGAAGTCTTTCATGAATCATTTGCGTCCATGCCTGAAGACTCCCGCATTACACCAGATGATTATCCTGACGGCATTTATCATACGGCCGGTAAACATCCGTTCGGTTATATCGGTATGAACCAAACTCGTAAAGCAACAGAAGAAGAAGAACAAATTGTAGTAAAGTTTGCAAACGAATTTGGAAGAGCTTATCAGCGTTTCCTCGACTTGCAAAAAGCAGAAACACAGGCAAGAGAAGCAACCATTGAAGCCTCATTAGAAAAAGTTCGTGGTAAAGCAATGGCAATGCACAACAGTAATGATCTTACTGCTACCGCCAGTATGGTTTTTACTGAGCTACGAAAACTCGGAATCAATTCTATTCGCAGCGGAGTGGGGCTACTTACTAAAGAAAATAAAAAAGTAAGTTTATATGCGGCAACGTCTTCTGAAGAAGGAGATCACCTTTCGTTAGTTGGTTGGGCAATGTTACAAGACCATGAAGTGTTATCAGAAATTTACGATAGTTGGGTACGTAACGAAGACTATTTTCCTGTATTAAAAGGAGAACTTTTAAAAGCCTATTATGAAAAAATTACATCAAACTTTGCTGTTCATATTCCGCCTGTTGTTGGGGAACAACAAAGTTTGATTGAATTTTTTCGTAATAGGTTTTTAAAAGATCTCCCTTTAACACAGGAAAATAGTCTTCGTTACGGATCCAACTATCGTAAATTTCTGATAATACTTCATGGTCTTGTAACATTGCCCAACCAACCAACGAAAGATGATACCCTTCTTCAGAAGACGTTGCCGCATATAAACTAACTTTTTTATTTTCTTTTGTAAGTAATCCTACTCCGCTGCGAATGGAATTGATTCCGAGCTTTCTTAATTCTGTAAACACCATACTTGCAGTAGCAGTGAGATCATTACTGTTGTGCATTGCCATTGCTTTACCACGAACTTTTTCCAGGGCTGCTTCAATGGTTGCTTCTCTTGCCTGTGCTTCTGCTTTTTGTAAATCAAGAAAACGCTTATAAGCAAGGTCAAACCCTGCACCCATCTTCAGAAGTATATTCTCGATTTCAGGACCGGGTGGTGCCAGCAGATCAATATTTATTATTCCCTTTTCCAATTTTACAGTTGGAAGCCATGCTTTTTTTATTGATTTTTCCCTGATGATCTTTTCAGCCATTTCCGCACCAATAGGATCCACGGTTCTTATCCATTGAACTACCCTAACAAAATCATCTTCATCCGCTTCCAAAACAAAATAATTTTCGTTACGACCCCACATCTTTCTTATCCATAAATCAGGGTCAGTATCTTCTAGTCTGAATACTTTATCGAGTTTCAATTGAGG
>JBKJRY010000022.1:0-3550 GCA_046593045.1 Chitinophagaceae bacterium
TTTCCTGGCGGGTGTCCTCGCCAGGAAAATAGGTTTTATTTATTGATTCATTGGGGAGCTGACAAAATACAAAGACTGAATGAATAACAAAAACACTCTGACAAATTTAATAAAGCAATCAATTTCATTTAGAGGGCACGTTATAAGTAAGATTAGCGCATTAGAAGTTGCAATGAATTTATTTCTTGCAAAACATTTTTGTGACACTGATATAAAGCAGACTGAAATTTTAGAATCACTTTTTGCGACTAAGAAAATAACTTATGCTGACAAAGTGGACACTGTAACATTTTTGCTTAACAAGCATCATAAAGAATTCATTAAGAAACATCCATACATAAGCAAAAGGCAGTTAATAAAAATAGGTGAACATAGAAATACTATCGCACATTGTTTTCTTAACACGGAAGATTCCGCTATGAAGTCATTTATTGAATCGGACACTATTTCATTTTTGAAATACCAAAACTCTAAGGAACCTATAAAATATAATAATGACGATGCTAAAAAATTATTTGTTATGATTGACAATGTAACAAAAGCGATTTTCAGCCTTGTATAAAATGTTACTATCCCCCTGAGCTTATGACGCTTTGCGATACCCCACTTTGGCGCAAGGTGTGTCAAGAAGTAAGAGGATAGAATAGTTCTTTTACATGCTGTTTAACTGATGAGAGTCGGCCTCTCATACACGCTGTTCAGGCGGAGTGTATAAACCGCTTCATGCTGCTTCAATTAAAAGTTGGGGTAGTGAGCGATGAAGAAAAGGTGGTGCAAACCATCAGGTGAGTGTAAAGGAGTTGAGCGAAAGCGAATCGTTGAAGACATGTCGAAACAAGACAGACCCTGTCAAAACTATAGGAATCTTGCGACCGATAGGAATATTGCAGCGATAACCTGATTATTGGCTGCAGGACAGGCGGCATTAAGACGACAAGAACTTTACACAGGCTGTTAAACGGAACTTGAGAAACTGCTGCTGCGATGTGCGAGAAGCCTTACAGGGGTTCGGCAAAAAGCCTTACCGCCGGAAAGCTGTAATTCAAGGTATCCTTCAGGGAGCCGATGCGTGGCAGAGTGACGGACTGAACCGTAGTAGTGAAGATATTTGTCGAAAGGCAGAAGGAGCGAAGGGTTCAGGTTATTCAGTAACAATATTAAAGACCAACCGAAAGGAATGAATCAGCAAGAAGTTACAAAATCGCAACCGGTAAGTAAGCGTATGGTATGGGAAGCCTACAAGGGAGTAAAGCGCAACGGAGGAAGTGCAGGGGTTGACAAACAAAGCATCGCCATGTTCGATGAAGCGCAGTCAAAGAACCTGTATAAAATCTGGAACCGCATGACATCCGGAAGTTACTTTCCACCACCAGTACGCACGGTACTTATTCCAAAAGCAAATGGCAGCAAAAGGGCATTAGGCATTCCCACTGTCAGTGACCGTATTGCGCAAATGGTGGTAAAGAATCACTTGGAGCCAAAGGTGGATCAGGAATTTTCCAGACAGTCGTATGGCTACCGTCCGGGCAAGAGTGCCCATGATGCAGTAAGCAGTGCCGGTGCAAACTGTCACCAGTATGGCTGGATAATAGACCTTGACATCAAAGGCTTCTTTGATAACCTAAACCATGACAAGATGATGCAGCTACTGAAACTGCATACCCAGGAACAATGGATATTACTGTATGTGGAGCGATGGTTAAAGGCGGGCGTAGAATTAGATGGAGAGATAACAGCAAGACAAAGCGGAACTCCGCAAGGAGGTGTGATAAGCCCGTTGTTAGCTAATATCTACCTGCACCATGCCTTTGATAAGTGGATGGAAGAAAAGTATAAAGACAATCTGTTTGAGCGATATGCAGATGATATTATTGTTCATTGCAACAGCAGCGAAGCAGCAGCAGAATTGTTAGCAGCAATACGTGAAAGACTGGGTGAGTATGACCTCACGTTACATCCTGAAAAGACAAAGATTGTTCATTGTAAGGACTATCGTAGCAACAAAGTACAAGAAGATGGTGTTGGATTTACCTTCTTAGGCTTCGACTTTAAACCAAGAGTGATAAAGAGCAAGAGAGGAGGATGGTTTTTAGGGTATGGGCCAGCGATAGGTAAGTCAGCACAAAAGAGGATAACCGCTACTATAAAAGAAAGCGGATTAGTAAGATGGACGACAGCAACGATAGAATCTATTGCAGAAGAGTGGAATCCGAAAATCAGAGGTTGGATAAATTACTATGGGCGATTTGGGAAGAAGGAATTGTACAGGGTGTATGATGTGTTCAATATGCGGTTAGCCAGATGGATTGGAAACAAGTACAAGATTACCAGTAAAAGAGCATGCATTAAACGACTGAAAATAATGAAGCAGGAAAATAAAAATCTCTTTGCACATTGGTCGTGAAGTAATGCTGGTGATTGAATAACAAGAGCCGTATGACTGGAGACAGTCACGTACGGTTCTGTGAGAGGTTTGGGCTGAAATGTCTTTACCTACTCGACAATGAGGTATTGGGCTGAAGCTAAGGTTTCTTGTGCCTTTATAGCAAATTGATCTTAATAAAAGTAAATGTTATAATTCTTGCGGAGCACAGGCAGCTAATACTCAAACCATCGCCTCAATCCTGCGCTATTGCGGCGAACGGGTGGCCACCCCATATGATAAACAGGTTGCCTTTTGGTTGGCTGAACCCACTGAGGCAAAACAAAGAAGAGAAGATTGTGAAAGAGAGTTTGCAATTCATATTAATTTATTGAAAGAATATTTCATCAGCATTTCGTTGGCTATAAAAAATACTGATGAAGAATTTGATCGGGGGATAAATATATAGCTCTGATTTCTCTCAAATTAAATGCAATACTTTCTTTCAGGAAATTATAATTTACAATTTCAATTGATGAAGGTGCCGCGGCTACTCAAATAAAAAGTAAATTTAGTTGTGAAACGATGAAGTACCGGCCTCATCAGAAAGAAGCTCTCATTTATTTAAAACAGGTAATTTTAAAAAAATAAACTAAGATGAAAAATAATTTTTTACGAGCCTTAGGGTTAGGAGTTATCTTAATTATAGCCTCATCTTTAACCATTCGTTTCTCTGCACCAGCTAATGAGTTTGTATTTAAGAGAGGCACGAATATCAGCCACTGGCTTTCTCAAAGTAACAAAAGGGGTGTTGAGCGCAAAAATTACTTTACCGAAAAGGATGTAAGATACCTTGCCGGCCTGGGCTTTGACCACATCAGGATACCTGTTGATGAAGAGCAACTTTGGAAGGAAGACGGCCAGAAAGATGCTGAAGGATTTTCACTTTTGAAGCAGGCGCTTAACTGGTGCAACCATTATAAGCTTGATGCGATTGTTGACCTTCATATTTTAACATCGCATCACTTCAACCAGAAGGAAAAGCCTTTATGGACAAAGCCTGAAGCACAGGAACGTTTTTTTCAATGCTGGCGCGACTTATCGGAAGCGCTAAAAGATTATCCCGTTGAAGATGTAGCTTATGAACTGATGAACGAACCTGTAGCTGATGACCCCGAAGACTGGAAC
>JBKJRY010000325.1:0-42044 GCA_046593045.1 Chitinophagaceae bacterium
TCGCTAATTCTTCGGAATTGAGCATTAATTTTGTAAGCATCTTCAGAAGTGGTTTTCCAAAGATGCTTACTTTTTTTTATAGTCCCATGTCACATTTTGATCCGGCGGGAAGTATAATTTCTTTTGTCCAAAAGCCTAAGTCTACCTGTCCCAAAGTTGTGAATTCCCTGATATTTTTTGTTACCAATCGCCCGGTATCGTTTGTTGTTGTTTTTGCAAAAAGATAACCACCGCCAAAATTCAAATCTAAACCAGTTCTGTTTTTATGGTTCCTCTGAAAGCCCCAGACAACGCCAAATTTGTTTATTGTCCTATGATCTTTTAGTGTAATCCACCCTGACAAAAACAATTTGTCCTGATCAGTATCACGAAGGAAATATATATTTAATTAAACAAATTGCTCAAAAATTATTAGCCAGTTAAGATACCTGTTTACCGGTAACATTTCGAAATGCAATCCACCTTTCAAAATTATGCCACTAAAAATTACTTGTGCGTATGATTACCAAAAGCATAACCAATTTTCACCGCAAAATACCTGTTCTTTACAGTGCCGTCTGGTTCGCTGCCGTCATTGTTATTAATCTTGCCCAGGCCCAGGTTATAATTTCCGGCAATAAGAAAACCTTCTTTCAGCTCGTATCCAATGATAAAATTTGCACCAAAGTCAAATACTTTTACCTTGTCAGCATCAGAGCCAAAATGTATTTTTTGGTTTTCATCAGGCATGCTGCCGTTGCTGTATTTAAATTTATCGTTGTCCGAGATACCATAAGCAAGAGAAGGGCCAGCACCAATAAATAAACCGTGACTAACGGAAGTATTATACACGAAGTTTAACAGCAATTCGATATAATTGAAGTTTACTTTTTCTGTACCAAAGTCATCTTTAACGGTGTAGCCCTTTTGTACAAAATTAAGCGCAGGCTGAAAGGTGATATTAGTGCTTAAGGGAGCACTCACAAAGATACCGGCTGTAATTCCTGCACGATCTTTCGGTGTTCCTGAGACACCTCCCGCTTTTATTTTTACATTGTAACGGTTTATCTCATCCTCATGCAGCAGTGTCAGTGCTGGCTCCCGGGCGGATGGCACATAGCCCTAATTCATAAATTGCCAGTCCTGAATAGTAATTTTCTTAGTCACCGCTTCATAAAAGGGCTTCCAAATAAAGTGCCTGAAGTCTGGGTAATCAGTAAGATTTAAAAATAATTTCGTCATCATATTTTAATTCCTTAAAACGAACTTCAATTCAAAATCCTGCAAGGGCAGGCTTTAAATTTTTTAAAGCCCTGGCTATCTTCTTTCTTGATTTATAAAAATTATTATACTCACGGAATCTTGTATTAATATTGCCACTCCTGTCCAGGGCAATAGTTGGAATACTTTTTAATTCCCCATCTCTCTTTGAATATTTTTTCCATTTACCAATGCGTTCCCAAACGGGTGCATACACACTGTCTTTGAATCTTTTTTGCAAAGGATAACCGGCAAAGCCATATTTGTTTTTGAATATTCCGGGCTTAGCCATTACCCAGCTTTCGCTTGCATAGATCACTGACTTTTCAAAAATGTCTCCCATGCCTGTCATAAGCGAATCGCCATTCATCCGGGTAGCGGGAGTACTATCAGTTGCGGGGAAATAAAAATCAGCACCGGCATAGCAGGAACCGAGGCCCACTTTGGTTTTATCATCACAATACCTGGCAAGTATTCGTAAATATTTTATTGCAGAAGTGTCATGAATATTCTTATAATAAAACTGATCGGTGCCTATGCGGAATGAGGAATAGCGATTGCCATAATGGCCATGGGAATCGAACCAGATATTTTTAATGAGCTTTCTTTTCTTTTGAAGAATCCGTTCCACTTTTGTCACAGCGTCTTTCGAGGAACGGGCATTAACTACATAGAATTTCCTGTGATGGAATAAACTTTTCACGCGGGCCCGCAACAAAGTATAAAAAGCTAACAGGTCAATTTTATTTTTTCTTTCACGGGTAAATAAAAAAATGTTTACCCGGCCGGTCCTTGTTTTAGAGTGTTGTGCGAATAAATTATCAGCCTGGGTATCATTTTCCCGGTTGTCGCTAAGGTTATTTTCAAATACCTGGGTTTTAGCAGCTAACGATACCAGGAAAACCAAGGCTAAGAAAAAAAATATTTTTATAACCCTTTCTTTCATGATGTAAAATTCCTGCCGGTTTTTACCATTTCATAATTGATGTTATCTAAAAGCGCGATTATTATTTGCAGTTTAAGCAAAACGGGATTAAGCCTTCCGGCAGAATTGTATTTCTTGCAAAAGCTGTATTTAGTATCTATATTTAGTTATAAATACCACAACCGATGAATGCGGCAGAACTTCAAACAGCATTTTTAAAACAGATAAAAAATCAATTGCCGCCACACCTGGCATTAGTTGATGCGATAGCGGATCAATTAAACATTAGCAACGACAGCGCCTATCGCCGTATCAGGGGAGAAAAACATCTGACTTTCGATGAAATACAAATTCTTGCCGCACATTATAAAATTTCGTTAGACAGTTTTTTGCACCTTCAAAAGGATTCTGTGATCTTTTGGGGGAAAAATATTGACAGGCATACTTTCGATTTTGAAAATTATTTACAGAGCATTGTTTTGCAATTACAATATTTTATGAAAGCGCGGGAAAAACAAATGTTTAACATGAATAAAGACATTCCAATTTTTCACCATTTCATGTTTCCCGAACTGGCTGCCTTTAAAAGTTACTTTTGGAGCCGTTACAATCTTGACTATCTACAATTCAACAAGGAGCAGTTTCTGATAGATGATTTTATTGACATTTTCAATAACACAGGAAAAAAAATTTCCGATCTGTACCTGCAAATCCCTTCTACGGAAATATGGAATCTCGACTGCATCAATACTACTATAAGACAAATAGATTATTACCGCGAAACACGCATCTTTAAATCTCAGCAGGACATTGAAACGATTTATAACTGCCTGGAAAAATTAGTTGACTATATAGAGTTGATGGTAGAACATGGATATAAATTTCCTTACGGTAATCCCTTGCAGAAAGAGAAAGTTAAATATAGTGTTTACATTAATGAATTCGTTTTAGGAGACAATACTGTTTTGGTTGAGATAGATGGCGAAAAAATGGTTTTCCTTAATCATAATGTTATAAATTATATGATGACAACTAATAAAAAATTTATTAATTATACATTTGAGACCCTGAAAGTATTACTAAGAAAATCCATGCTTATAAGTGAGATAAGTGAAAAAGACCGCCAGCTATTCTTTAATACTTTACGGGAACGGATACACGAAAGAAGGAAATTATTTTAGCCTGTAAAAGAGAGTACATGAACACATTCACACCAGCGCAACTATCCGGCGGCATGAAATACCAACTACAGATTTATTTTGCCGGAACACAAAATATAAAACCGCAAATACCTGTTTCATTTGAGGAGCTTGAACAAAAAGCATATGAAATATTGACGCCTGAGGCCTTTGGATATGTAGCAGGTGGAGCCGGTGCCGGATCTACAATAAAAAATAACAAAGAAGCTTTTAGCCACTGGCAAATAATACCTCGTATGATGGGCGATGTATCAAATCGGAGTATAGCCACGGAATTATTTGGTACCACATATCCCACACCGGTGTTGCTTGCACCCGTGGGTGTCCTATCGATCGTACATCCTCAGGCTGAACTGGCAGTCGCCCGCGCATCCAGGGTTTTACAGGTACCACAGATAGTGAGTAATGTGTCTTCAAAAACGATCGAAGAAATTGCAGGTATACATGGTGATCATCCACACTGGTTTCAGTTGTATTGGGGACGTAATAATGATTTCACCCGAAGTATGATCAGCCGTGCCGAGAAAGCCGGTTACACCGCAATTATAGTAACACTCGACACAAGATTATTTGCATGGAGGGAACGTGATATTCAAAATGCTTATTTGCCTTTTTTATATAATGACGGGCTGGCTAATTATTTTTCAGACCCTGCTTTTCTTGCTGAAGTGGGCGATCCTGCAAAAGATAAAATGCAAACCATGGTGCATTTTGCAAATTGTATATCGAACCCTGCATCTACATGGGAAGATCTTTCCGTAATAAGAGATTGTACCAGGCTACCTGTAATTGTTAAGGGCATCCAATACCCTGATGATGCAAAGAAAGCAATCGATCATGGCGCTGATGGAATAATAGTGTCCAACCATGGAGGCAGGCAAATGGATGGAGCAATAGGAGCAATTGATACACTTGCTCCTATTGCAGACCACGTGGCAGATAAAACCACCTTACTATTTGACAGTGGCATCCGCCGCGGAGCAGATGTTTTCAAAGCAATGGCTTTGGGAGCGAGGGCTGTTCTTATAGGCCGCCCGTATGCATATGCACTGGCAATAAATGGTGAGGAAGGTGTAAAAGAAGTAATATCCAATTTAATTGCCGATATCGATCTTACTCTTGGTCTTGCCGGTTGTACTTGCTGGACAGAAGTTACAAGAGACAGGCTGCACCATCAGCATTTTGGCAAATAATATTATTCTTCACCGGAAACATCCAACCATACAAAGATTTGTAAAAAACCTGCACACTATAAGGCATACAGAATAATATGAAATATTATTCTTCAACTAAAGCTTCTGCTTATGGGATGAATACCAGATTATTTTTCCGTTTTTTAGACCATTATCATCCTCATAATTTGCTGAATCCACCCTGCCGTCTTTATAAGTATCTACTTCTTTATACCATACATTTATGTAATCAATGCTGTCTTTTACAGAATGATTCTTTAACCATACATCCATTGAGATTACCACCGAACTAAGACTATCTCTTGAATTGAGCCAATAATTCATTAGTGAATCTGTGTGGCCCCTGAATCTAAAGCCATTGGAACCATCCACGGACATACTATCGCCCATGGTTGAGCGCAATCCTTTTAAATTACCATTTTCCCAATATTTATAGGAATTAAGCACCAACAGCAGACTTGAATCAGGTACATTATTAGTGAATTCAGTTGAATACCTTGCCGTGTATGGAAGGTTAATGTCGCTTGCCCCTTCCGTTCCCATAGGTGTATTATCTTCATTTTTAGTGCTGCAGGAAACAATTAAAAATAAGCATGCGATGAATTTGAAAGTGTACTTTTTCATTGATTTGACTTGTTTTGGTTAAGAAGAATCTTTTGGGATCAACGCATCATTATGAAACTGTTAATCGGAAGTTGAAAAATAAAGGGAAGCGGAAAAATTCTGGTAAGAAAGATAAATCTTTTTTGACAATAGTAAATTTCAATGCAAAAAATTATACGTGCTTATTATGTGGAAAGAGCCGGAAGAATCCGGCTCTTTATAATACCTGATATGAGAATTACCTGGTTATATATCCGAAAAGTCCGTCTTTTTCATCATCAGGACCTGCAGCAAAATAGAGCCATCCCGGATCAACGGTTGTCGCGGTAACCGGGGCGAATGAAATAGCCCACAATCCGTCAATTATAATAGGTTTTCCCTTCCCCCGGAGAGGTCCTATAAAATGACCAAACTGGTCATACACGTTAATGCTGCCGTCGCCGAAATTACCTACAAGTATTGCATCAACCAGTTCAGCCCCTTCAGGCCAGAAATCCACTGGCGCTTTTGCAACCCCCCAGGGTGCATTAAGCTCGCCTTTTGAAATAAATCGTTTTTCCAATATACCATCAGGAGTATAAATATCCACATAACCCAAGCCATGTCCCTTTACTTCATCACCTCCTGGCCCCACCTTTGCATACATTACATACAATTTACCATCTATGTTCTGAATATTAAATGGTGAATAACCAGCAGGAAGATTCGGATCAGTAAATGACTTATTTACTTCTGCCCAATCTTTATCGTAGACATCAATTTTCCCTTCACTAAAATTCGCAGCATATAAATAATTGGCTCCATCGATTGAGGCGAGTGCGATGCCAGTATATACGGCTCCGCTTTTAGAGTCATCAATAGCTGTTACAGCTGCAGGGCCGCCGTTCCATCCTGAAATAATTCCGTCGAGGCCTGCAAAAATAAACCGGGCGGGATTTCCATTAGGAAGTTTAAAATCGGACGTGCCATTGAATAACTGGCCTGAAGGATGGCCACCGGTTGCGGCATCTCCAGCGGATGGTATAGTAACCGCAGGCAATACTACATTTCCATCTTTATTCCAAACCTCGCTCAGGCCGGTTCCTTCTGAAGAAATCCACGCAGTACCTCCCGGACTGAACGCTATTCCCCATCCATTTATAAATCCGGGATCAATACGGGTCGCCGCATACTCACCATTATTGGCAACGAGACTTACCTGGGTAAAATCTTTAAGTACTTTAGGCGAGGTTTTCTTACATCCAGCTGATATTAGCAGGAGTGACACCAGGAATACACAACTGGTTAGCCGGTATAATGTGCTGGTTTTTTGAAAAATCTTTTGCATGAAAATTTGATTTTAAGGTTAAGAAATCAGGTTATTTATTTGAAGAAATTGAATGTTGGAAGCATCTTATTTTTTTGAGTATAAAACTCCGGGAAAGGAGTCTGTCAAAAAGTATCGGCATATAACCAGGAAAGGTTGCCTTGCCGCCCAAAAAAAGAAGTTGAGGTTGAAACCATAACACGACAGGTGTTAAGGTAATGCCAATGCATGATCTCTCATTAAACCAGCACTTCCATATACGCTCTTATATAGTATTCAGAACAACCTGAATTGACAAAATAATTCATCAATTAAACTAATCATCATGAAAACATTTATACTCTCAATCGCAATTTTCACAGGTTTTGCAGCCTGCAACAATTCAGTAAAACCGGATAATGCCAGGGACATCCAGCTATTAACTGATACAACCGCTTATCGTAACAATATCTATTCCGATACAACCAGAACAGTAGCGCCTGATCCCGTTACTGCAACTGAAGCTAAAGTTGCGCCCAAGGTAATTACGGTTACCAAGCGTATAATTTATACGCCTGCACCACCAACTAATACAGCACCGGTCTATCAGCCACCAGTAACTTCGCCTGATGTTGCCACAACAACTCCTGTACCGGCAACAACTACCACTGGTGGTAACACAGCACAGGCTGGCAGCGGAACTACAGACAGTAATCAAACAGCTTCCACAACAACCCAGGCAGAAAAGAGAAAGGGTTGGAGTTCGGCAGCTAAAGGTGCAGCTATAGGCGCAGGAGCGGGTGCAATTGGTGGCGCGATCATAGCAAAAAAGAAAGGCCTGGGAGCGATAGTTGGAGGAGTAGTAGGAGCAGCAGGTGGATATATAATCGGAAAAGATATTGACAAAAGAAATAATAAGCTAATAGAGGATCAGTAATTAAAAAACCATTTATGCTTCCCATTCCTAATGAAAGATGGGAAGTTTTTTTAACCTCTCATTTAAACAAACAACCTGGAATAGACTTGCAAATAATATGATAAATAAGCAAATGCGAGTTGCCATTAGACCAATATTTATAAAATCAATCTTTTTAGAATTGTTAAAATCCTTCAACGAGGCATTAACGTTTAAGATGGTAAAAAATAAAGATCAACCTATCATGGCACAATATTCTCTTTATTATACCAAACGCCTGTTGATATTCGTTAGTTAGCAGGGCAGTCAAAAATTAAATTAAAATGAAGCCTAAATTAAAAATTATGAAAAATATTCTACTAGCTTTTACAGTTGTAACCGTTTTTGCTGCCTGTAACAGTAAAAAATCTGAAACAAGGGACATACAGCTTATGTCTGATTCGAGTGCATATAACAATAGTATGTATACAGATACTATGCAGCAATTTGTAAGTGAGCCGGTACCAGTAAGAAGTACTCCGAAGAGCGTAACAACGAAAAGACAGACTAACAGTACCAGCACCACCAATTCGGGAAGTTCAACTAATTCCGGAGCTAATACAAGTGGCGCACAAACTTCACAAACTACCACGCAGAAGAAAGGCTGGAGCAGTCGTGCTAAAGGTACTGTGATTGGTGCAGGTGTGGGTGCAATTGGTGGAGCAATTATCAGTAAGAAAAAAGGTAAAGGTGCCGTAATTGGCGGTGTAGCCGGAGCCGCAGGTGGTTACATTATTGGAAATGAAATTGACAAAAAAAATAACAGGTAATAGATTGAATAACTTTTATGATAGAAGCCTTCCATCGGAAGGCTTTTATTTTGCAACTATGTTTACAGCTACTAACCGGCACTAATCATTTAAAATACATTCATCACTTCTTTGATATGGGATTTAAACATTCTATATTTCGGTAATGGATATACGCATTGCTAAAAAATTATTTGCTGAAGAATTAATAACAGCGTCAGAATTAGAAAAAATTGAACTCGGGGAGCAAGATCCTGTATCCGTTCATTGGGATCTTCGCACATTATTATGCCTGGGCATTGTACTACTTACAACAGCCACAGGCATTCTCGTTTATAAGAATATAGATACTATAGGCCACGATGTGATTATAATTTCAATAGCATTACTATGCGTTGTATGTTTTTTGTATTGTTTTAAAAATGCAACCGGATATTCCAATAAAAAAATTATCTCCGTAAATACCTGGTTTGACTATGTATTATTGATGGGCTGTTTATTGCTGTTATCTTTTATAGGTTATCTGCAGTTTGAATACAACTTCTTCGGTAACCAGTGGGGATTAGCAACATTTATACCTATGGCGCTGTTGTTTTTTACAGCATATTATTTTGATCATTTGGGAGTATTGAGCCTTGCCATAGTTACCCTCGCTACATGGGTAGGAATCAGTGTAACTCCCTTAAAAATTCTTAAAGAAAATGATTTTGAAAATGTAAGACTTATTTATTCAGCGTTGATTTTGGGAACTCTTCTCATTGCTGTTTCATACGCTTTAGTTTATAAAAATATTAAGGCACATTTTCAATTTACTTACAAAAATTTCGGAATTAATCTTTTACTGATAGGCCTGTTGGCCGCAATGTTTCATTTTGAAAACTATTATTTCCTTTGGTTTTTAGTGCTTGCACCGGTTTGTTTTTTAATTTTCAAAAATGCCATTAAAACCCACTCCTTTTATTTTCTAGTAATTACGGTTCTTTACGCATACATAGGCCTGAGCTATGTTGTGGTACGTTTGCTTACCGACATGGATAGTGCTGATTTCATTTATCCACTCATAATTTATTTCATTCTTTCGGGTATCGGCTTAATATGGTTCTTTATTCATTATAATAAAATACTTAAGAAAAATGACGGCATATAATTCAGCCAGTCTTTACAATCAGTTAGTTCAAGAGGAGTCTTCGGAAGCTTTTCAGACCGGCTTCATCAGCGAAGAAAGCTATAAAAAAATATTGCTTTTACATCCCGATACAATATATACCCCTAATTATTTTATAAAAATAGCTTTGGGAATACTTACAGGCGTCGCCGTGTTATTTGCTGCGATATTGATGGGTTTACTGTTTGCTACAGGTGGTTCTTCCCAGGTAATTGCGCTCTGTATTCTCCTGGGCATTGCCTGTTATGCTTCGTTGGAATTATTTATAAAAAAGAAGAATTTCTATAACGCTGGTGTGGATAATGTTTTAATGGCCTCTTCAATAATTTTTATCATCGGAGCTTTTTTTGTAAATGACCTTACAACAAGTTATACATTAATAAGTGATGTAAGCATGCTGTTATGCCTGTATATGTGTATACGCTTTACTGATGCGTTTATGGCAATTATTTCTTATCTGTCCTTTTTCATGTTCATTTTTTTATTGTATATAAAATTGGGTGGAATTGCAAAAGCAACAGCGCCTTTCTTACTATTGATCCTTTCAGCGCTGGTTTATTTTTTTATGCGAAATTTAATAAAGAGAGACAAGCTGATCCCTTATAATTTTTGTATGAGATCAGTCATGTTTTTAGCATTGGTAACATTTTACGCATCTGCAAATTATTTTGTGGTTACAGAATTAAGCAACCAGTTATTTGGCTTGCAATCAACCATCCAGGAGGGTATTCCATTGGGCTGGTTTTTTTGGATTATGACATTTATAATTCCTGCCGGTTATATTTTTTATGGCATTGTCTGGAAGGATTTGCTCTTTATCCGAACCGGGATGGGATTGATTGTTGCCGCAGTATTCACCGTCCGTTATTATCATGCCATGTTACCCATAGAGTTGGTTATCCTGATAGCCGGCGTCATTTTAATTACAGCGAGCTATTGCCTCATACAATCTCTTAAAAAGCCTAGGTATGGTTATACTTTTCAAGACTTTCACCCGGCGAATACAAACTTGCTGAACGCGGAGGCATTGATCATTGCGCAGACCTTTGGAGCAGATTCAAAAATTGAAAACAACAATCTTTACGGAGGTGGAACCGGGGGAGGTGGTGGCGCTACCGGTAATTTTTGATTATCCGCATATTTTTGAAGCCATCAATTATTTTCGACAAAAAAACTAATTTTGCAGTGCAATAATTATTTCGAAACGGAATTGAAAAAAAGCTTTCCCTGTTAAAATAACAATTGATTCATTGCGTTAGAACAATCTTAAACATTTAAACTATCATATGAAACCATTATTCATCATCGTTGCCGCTATTTTAACTTTCACAGCCTGTAACAACAACACAGCTACTGATTCAGAAACTCGAAAGGAAATAGTTGGAGATACTTCAACCACTTATAGCAACAGCATCCTGACAGATACGGGATCAGCGACAACGACGGCTATTCCTGCACCCCCACCCGCAAAAGCAAAAACTATTGAGCCCAAAAAGGCGGCTAAGCCCAGCAATAATCTACCTTCTCCCCACCCTGTAGTAAGCAATTCTACACCAGTTGATAATACCCCTGCTGTAGATAATGCAACCACTTCTACTACCAATACTGAACCTGAATTAGCACCTGAGGAAAAGAAAGGAATGAGCAGTGCTGCAAAAGGAGCAATAATAGGCGGCGGAGCCGGAGCTATTGGCGGAGCCATTATAAGTAAAAGGAAAGGAACAGGCGCTGTGATCGGCGGAGTTTTAGGAGCAGCCGGGGGATATATAATTGGTCGTAAGAAAGATAAAAACGATACAATTAAATAAACAATTTAACTTTTAATACAAAAAATAAATGGCTCCTTGAAATGGGAGCCGTTTATTTTTAGCCAGCAATATGTGGTTTATCATTTAATTTTTATCGCTTCGCTCTTTCATATTGTACGGGCCATGGCACATCTACACCCATTTCTTTTGCAGCGTGTAAAGGAAAATAAGGCTCCCTTAAAAACTGCCTTGCCATTATTATAAGGTCGGCCTGTTGATTCTGCAAAATTACTTCTGCTTCAAAAGCAGAAGTAATCAAGCCGACGGCACCAGTTAACATACCTGTTTTCTTTTTTATTTTTTCCGCGAAAGGTACCTGATACAATGGCTCTACAGGAATTTTTTGTTCATTAGAGACACCGCCTGATGAGCAATCAATAAGATCAACTCCCCTGGTTTTTAACACATTTGCAAGGGAAACGGAATCTTCCGCATCCCATCCTCCATCCACCCAATCTGATGCAGATATGCGAACGAATAATGGTGATGTATCATCAATAACTTTCCTGACCACTTCAATTATTTCCAACAACAATCTTATTCGATTTTCAAAAGCGCCTCCATATTCATCAGTGCGATAATTGCTTAATGGCGAAAGGAATTCATTGATAAGATAGCCATGCGCCGCATGAATTTCAAAAACTTTAAATCCTGCTTTCATAGCACGTTTCGTTGCTGATGAAAAATCATCTTTCACTTTTTGGATATCTTCTTTATTCATTGCTTTGGGTAAAGGCTCGCCCTCTTTAAAGGCAACACTGCTGGGAGCAACAGTTTGCCATGAACCTTGATTTTCTCCTAAAGCCTTTCCTCCTTTCCATGGGCTTGCATGGCTTGCCTTCCGCCCCGCATGCGCCAGTTGTATCCCGGGAACAGCACCATGCTGCTCAATAAACGCGGTGATACGTTCAAGAAAATTAATATGATCATCTTTCCAAATGCCAAGGTCATCGGGAGTGATTCTTCCTTCAGGAGAAACTGCTGCTGCTTCTGTAAAAATTAATCCTGCGCCTCCTATAGCACGACTGCCGAGATGCACAAGATGCCAATCGTTAGCAAATCCATCTACACTGGAATATTCGCACATTGGAGAAACAGTAATCCTGTTCTTTAATTCAACTCCTCGTATTTGTATTGGTTCAAAAAGTAAGGGCATAAAAATTTTATTAATTACAAATTTCAATGAATAAAGTTTAATCTCCTCAACTATAAAAATTGGTAAGTTACCAGGAAAAATAATCCAGCATTAATATTTGAAACCTATTCAACAATCATGCTTCATTTGAAAACCAAGAACCGGGAAAAATCTTAATAATATTCATAAGAGTGTCGCTCTCAAAATTCCTTGAACTTTTTAAGAGTTATTTTTGTTATTGAAACAAAAAGCAACCTATGTCAGAAGTGAAAGCATACGCAGCGCAGGAAGCAACCGCACCCCTAGCGCCATTTACCATTGGACGGAGAGATCCCAAACCATATGATGTACAAATTGATATTATCTATTGTGGCGTTTGCCACAGTGACCTTCATACCGTCCGTAATGAATGGGGCATGACAGTTTATCCTGTAGTACCGGGGCATGAAATTGTAGGACGTGTAACTAATGTAGGCGATAAAGTAACCAAATATAAAGTGGGTGATCTTGCAGGCGTGGGTTGCCTGGTAGATAGCTGCCGTGAATGTGATAGCTGCAAGGAAGGCCTTGAACAATACTGTGAAAAAGGATGGACAGGAACCTATAACGGGCAGGAAAGAGATGGCAGCGGCATTACCTATGGCGGATACAGCAAGCAGATTGTAGCACACGAAGATTTTGTGTTGCGAATTTCAGACAAACTGCCGCTGGAAGGTGTGGCGCCACTTCTTTGTGCCGGCATTACAACTTACTCGCCGTTCAAGCACTGGAATGTAAAAAAGGGTGATAAGGTAGCTGTTGTCGGCTTAGGCGGATTGGGCCATATGGGTGTAAAGCTTGCAGCTTCTTTTGGCGCTGAGGTTACCATGCTTAGTCATTCGCCTTCAAAAGAAAAAGATGCAAAGAAGCTGGGTGCTCATAAATTTGTTTTATCATCAGATGAAGAACAAGTGAAAAATGTTGCCAATTACTTTGATTTCATTTTAGATACGGTTTCTGCGGAGCATGATTATAATTTATACCTCAATATGCTAAAAAGGGATGGTAAAATGGTATGCGTTGGCGCTCCTCCAACACCTGTCCAAATACCGGCTTTCAATCTTATATTTCAAAGAAAATCTATCGCCGGCTCTTTGATTGGCGGTCTTCCTGAAACCCAGGAAATGCTTGATTATTGCGCTGAACATAATATTGTGAGCGATGTAGAAGTAATAGATATAAAAGATATAAACGCTGCTTACGAGCGAATGCTCAAGGGTGATGTGAGGTACAGGTTTGTGATCGACATGGCAACACTATAAAAGTTTATTAATCAATGAAGGGTAAAGATCAGGGCCTGGCTACTTTTAGTGGCAGGGCTTTTATTTTTCCAGTTAAAAAAAGGATCATTTATCCTGGGAATTTTTAAAACGAAAACCATTAATTTCGCAGTCCTTTGGCCCCGTAGTTCAATGGATAGAATAGAAGTTTCCTAAACTTTAGATACAGGTTCGATTCCTGTCGGGGCTACTTTAAGCAGGATTAGAAATGACGCGAGAAAAACTAAGAAATAACAAAATTCAATATTGACGAATATTAATCGGATTTAAGTAATATATCAGGAGGGAATTATTTTTCAATAAACTCAAACACGGGAAGTCTTTCAATGGGAACATCTATTTCCACAGTAGCAGGACCCTTTATTTGTTTTCCGTCATCACCTCTCCATACTCCTTCAGGGAAAACCACTTTACGCCTGTAACCCTTTTCAACAACGGGTGCGACCATATATTTTTCTCCCAACATAAACTGATCACGTATCTTCCCAAACCCCTTGTTAGGAAATGCATATTCCAGGTTTCTGACAATTGGTTCACCGGTAATAGCTGACTCCTTTACCAGTTTAATGATATAAGGAGTAAGCCCTAATCGCAAGTCTACCACTTTTTTTATTGCATTCAAATTTTCAGTATTCAATACCCGCCAGGGAGCCGCGGAAAATTGCATCATAGGCATAAGGGCACTAACCTGGGCCCAGCGCACAACAAGGGTTTCATCTAATTTGTCTTTACCAATAAATGAACTGAATTCTCCTCCACCAATCATATCGGGACATGTGAACGAATATCCTAATAGACCAGCGGCAGTAATATCGGGAATCAACTTTCGAACGTCTTCCCAGTTATGTCCTTTATCACGAAGTCTCTCTACCAGGGGTTCTCCTCCTCTTTTCCACATAGCACGATATTCATTTAATGGATAATAGGTGCCAAACGTCCCCCATAATTCGCTGTGCTTATTTGGGGTTACTTTTTTAAAGGATATGGTACCTTTTGGATAATATTCCATATCACCTCCATCAAATTTAAAACCGTCTATTCCAAAAGTGGTAACCATAAATTCGAGCTGTTTATGGTACCATTCTATTGTACCAGGATTTGTGAAATCAAGCACAGCGCTATACCCGTTCCACCAATTTATGATAGCAGGATTGTGAGCCTTCTGCCAGCTCACAACATTATTATTCTCATTGTCGAGCAATAAGAGCTTTTTATCAATCAATTCCCGGAACACTTCTGTATCTGGAGAAATAAATGGGCACACCCACAGCATAACTTTAAACCCTAGCCGATGCAGTTCATCCATCATCCCTGCCGCATCAGGAAATCTATCGCGCCTAAAGCTGAATTTGCCATAAAAAGGGGCCCAATTATCATCTATCATTAAAACCCCCGGGGGGAACCCATTGTCAATGATACTATGGGCATATTTCAGGATATCTGCCTGGTTCTGATTATAAACGAGCTCTATCCATGTATTATATTGCGGCCTTGAAAACAGCAAGGTATCAGGCATCTTGCCATTGGCGGGGAAAAATCGTTTGCCCGCAGCTTTGAAACCTTCCGCTAATGTATGTTGATTGCTATCTATTATAATCTTGCTAAGTGCCCGGGAAATAATCAACTGATTGTTCTTGAAGGTAAATTGGAATGGATCTTCGCTCCATACGAACCTACCGCTTGAAGATAACAGCAATGGTGACGATTGATTCCCCTTATTATCGCCATATAAATTCAGACTATAACCCTCGGGGAAAGGCATCCTATCGCCTTCATTAACAGCTCCCCCATACCAATTTTCTCCTTTCTGAATAACTAAATGACGAATTTGGGAATCCTGTTTAGCAACCTGGGCCTTCGTTACAATAGTAACCGGAAATATAAATGTAATTAAAAACATTATTTTTTTCATTCGAATTAGTTTTTTCGATATTGATCATTACAGAATTTAAATGCCATCCAAATCGTTTTCAATTAAATGTACTAAACAAATTATTACAATTGCTTTACCATACCTTAGAGCATACACTAACATAATGCTCCTATCGAATTCAGCGCTTGAATTTTTGCCGTCATGCAAGGTCCTTTAAATTCCCAATCGATTCATTTACTGAAATCAGTCATCAATATTGCTACCGGGTGAAGTAATATAGAAGAAAATACATTCAGCTTTCATTTTGTGATTTAAATATTTGGTCAAAACAGCGAGAGCACCCTACATAATAAATACGTTTATAGCCAGTGTTAGCCAAACATAACTTCAGGAACTGCTTCCACCTGGTTTGGTGATTGCAACAATCCTTATTAATAGAAAAACTATACATATCGTAATTTTGATCTGCAAACTATGAAGGAAGAAAATAAAACCATCTGGACCATTGGTCATTCCACCCGCTCTTTGGATGAATTTGTAGCTATGCTACATTCTTTCAACATCGATGAAATTGCAGACATCAGGAGTTTTCCCGGCTCACGCAAGTTCCCGCAATTCAATAAAGAAGCGCTTGAAATTTCGTTGCCTCAAAACAATATTCAATATGTCCATATAAAAGATCTTGGAGGAAGAAGAAAAGCAAACCCGGATTCAAAAAATACAGGCTGGCGGCATACTGCGTTTCGGAGCTATGCAGATTACATGGAAACCGGCGCTTTCAAAGATGGAATAGAGGAACTCGTAAAAATTGCAACAAAGCAACGAACATCTTATATGTGCTCCGAAGCCGTATGGTGGCGGTGTCATCGATCTATGGTTTCAGATTACTTAAAACTGCGTGGCTGGAAAGTGATGCATATAATGGGCATCGGTAAAGCAACGGAACATCCTTACACTGCGCCGGCAAGAGTCGTGGATAACGAATTAAACTATGAAAAAGAGTTGGATCATAATTGATCCTATTTTTTGTTTCAAAATGTACAACAGGCATTTTATTGCAATGCCCAATGCTAAATGATCTTTTTTAGATGAAGGAACTTTTAAATAGAATACGGCGATGTGAAATTTGTAACGAACATTTACCGTTAGGCCCACGGCCTATTGTACAGTTAAATGCATATTTGAAAATTGTTATTATAAGCCAGGCTCCCGGCAGACGTGCGCACGAATCAGGAATTCCATGGAGCGATGCAAGTGGCAAAAAACTCAAGGCATGGATGAATGTACCTGATGAAATATTTTATAATCCAGCCTGCATTTCAATTCTACCAATAGGGTTTTGTTATCCCGGGAAAGCTATCTCCGGCGACCTTCCTCCACGCCCTGAATGCGCTCCACTATGGCATCCTCAGGTTTTTAAATACTTCAAAAGCAACCCACTTATTCTATTGATAGGACAATATGCGCAGCGCTACTATTTAAATAAAAGTTTTAAAGGAAGTCTTACTGAAACAGTGAGAAATTATCAGGAATATTTGCCAACTTACTTTCCGTTGCCACACCCTTCACCGCGTAATCAAAACTGGGTGAAAATAAATCCATGGTTTATGGAAGAAGTTGTTACTGAGTTGCAAAAAAGAATAAAAGCATATTTGTAAAAACATTAAAAAGTAGAACATATTTTTAGAGA
This sequence comes from Chitinophagaceae bacterium, assembly GCA_046593045.1. Lineage (GTDB taxonomy): Bacteria > Bacteroidota > Bacteroidia > Chitinophagales > Chitinophagaceae > Ginsengibacter. The sequence continues at coordinate 17,139 of JBKJRY010000325.1, forward strand.
ACCTTAAATTTATTAATGTGGAGCTAGCTCTACTTGGTCAAGACAAAACCATCTATTGGAAGACATTCTGAGTAATATAGAAGCAGATAGTGTTAATCCTTCGGCTTTGAATTGTTCCAAACTAAGTCACCTTCAATATCGCTGACCTGAGATCAGTAATCAAATCATCTGCATCTTCAATGCCAACAGAAAGCCTTAGTAAATTATCCTGTATACCTAGGCTATGCCGCTGTTCAGAGGACAGGTTTCTATGCGATGTGGTTACGGGAGAACAAATCAGGCTCTCCACACCGCCGAGGCTCAAGGCAGGCTGTATAATTGAAAGGCTTTTTAAGAACACAGTTAATTGCTCCGGGCTTACATCTAATTCAAAAGATAACATGCCCCCAAATCCGAGCATTTGCTGAGCGGCCATTTGATGATCACGATGAGATGAAAGCCCGGGGTAATAAACCTTTTTGACGAGAGAATTTCCCTCAAGGTATTTAGCAACCTTCAATGCATTTTCATTATGTTTCCGAATTCTTATGGATAACGTTTTCAAGCTTCTTTCCGCCAGGTAACATTGATAGGGAGATAATGATCCTCCATAGATTTTCGCGGATGAAAAAATAAGTTCTTTATGATTTATGTTATTAGAAATTAATGCTCCGAAGGGAAGATCATTATGGCCACCTAAATATTTTGTACCGCTGTGAACGGATATATCAATACCATGAGCAAGCGGCAATTGATTCACAGGCGACGCAAAAGTATTATCCATAATAGTTACCAACTTATGTTCTTTTGCAAAAGACGCAATCTCTCTGAGAGGAAAAATATTTAAAAGCGGGTTCGAAGGCGTTTCTATATAAACCACTTTCGTATTATCCCTCAACACAGATTGAAAACTTTCCAATGTGTTATCGGCATAGCTAAAAGAAATACCTCTCTTCGGAAGTTCATCTTCGGCAAACTTCCAGGTGCCACCATAAAGATCTCGTGAAAATATGATGTGATCATTATGCTGAACAAACGATAAAATAGAGGTGGTAATTGCCGCCATGCCTGAACTAAAAGCCATGCCCCACTCACCCTGTTCCAGGTTGGCCATAACCTGGCCTAATCTTTTTTGATTATAGGTAGAATAAAAACCCGGGTATTGCAATTCTCCATCCAGGTAATTATAGGCCGCCGAAGGAAAAATGACTGTTGCAACTGAGCCCTTCAATTTATCATCATTGCTGATGGGATGTACACACAATGTATCCGGATTTTTCATTTTATTTATTTGTTTAATCGTCCGCTCCACTGGATATTTATTTGACCTCACTTACATGAACGATCCTTAAAATTCTTTAAATTTTCAAAGAAAATACATCTTACATTCGGCTTTTAATAAATTTTTATTTATTTGGCTGGGGAGTGTAACGCAAATACTGGAGTTCCAACCTGGAGTCCAGCCTCTTTTAATTGAAAAATCAATGCGCGTTGAGACAAATGCAAAACATCCATAGGTCTTGTAATATTCCCTTCTTCAACAATTGCTTTTATAAGCCTTAAATATCGCATTCCATATTGTTAGAGCTATTGTAAAAATAACTCTAAGAATTGCGGTATGATCAAAATTTGTATGAAAAGATTAGATGTTCATTATTTAATCTGCTAATTATAATAAAGGGTGAAAATAAATTGGATTCCTTTAATAGTGTTTAAGAGATATTTATTCTACAATTATTTTACCTTTCATTACCTGGTGAATAGCGCAAAAATAATCTGCCTTCGATTTGACTACCATCTTCCATGATGCACCAGCAGCAATATTAGCGGAGGTCCATGCCTTTGTATTTTCTTCGGTGACACAGTGTGTAACTATATCGCGGTTGATCCAAATAATGGTATCGCCTGGCTTCACCTTAATTCTCTCCGGTTGAAATTTCATGTCCTTAATTTCCACCGTATATAATTCGGGACCAGATTTTTCGGGAACAATAGTAGTAGAATCTGATGTTGGTACTTTTATGGCATTGTCCTCCGGCCTGGTGCAACTATTTAGAAAGAAGCAAAGAAGTATATAAATAAATATTGTTCCCTTCGATTTCAATCTATAGATCATTTTATTGCAAACTTTTTTTGCACCATTTCAGCATGAGCAAGGTGGGCTTTTAAAGCGGGTACTACATCCTGTAATAATTTTTTTAGTTCTGCATTTTGGCTTTGAGGTATTAACAAACCCTCAATGGCACTTATGACAGCTTTATGATATGAAACTTCATTATCGATATAGGCTTTGTCAAAAGTTTTTGCGGATTTTGATAGCAATGTTTTTTTTGTTTTTTCTGCATCGTTCAGGAGTTTTTGACTTAGGGCGTTATCCTTCGGTGTTACGCCAAGTTTTGTAACCAATGCCACAGCCCGCTTAATTACCGCTGCATGATCGTCGGCCATTGTTTGCGCAAACCTTAATACGTCAACATTTTTTGATCTTGTCTTTGCAATCTTAGCATAGTTGATATCTATTTGATTGGCAACAACCGCAACGGACGCTATTTCTGGATCTGAGAGCTTTGTATCTCCTTGTGCATAAACACATCCCAAGACTATAATCGAAGACACAATTATAGACATGATTGATTTCATAACTTGTTTCATAATTTTTAAATTTTGTTATTTTATACTCAATTAGAGTTAGGGAAATGGAAGAAGGTTACAGGAGGCGGTAGAATAATGCAAGAGAGAAAGTAGCCGGACAAATATTTTATGGCAGTATTTTTTTCATTACTCCCTCAACAATTTTATCGCAATAGATAAGATTAAATTCATAAATATCTTCCGGTGAATATATCTTTTCAATTTCTTTTCGCAGCATCATTTTAGCACGATTCACTCTTACTTTTACATTTGATGCTGTAATGTTTAATAAATCTGCAGCTTCAGCCACACTTAATCCTGTTAATTCCCGAAGTGTAAATGCCATCCTGTAATCTTCTGGGATATTATTAAGAGCGGCCTCAATAACATTTTTTAATTCTTTATTGATAACGGTTCTGCCGGGATTGCTATCATTGGTTGTGAGAAACATTGAACCTGAATTTTCGTTAACAGATATTTCAACAGTGGGCTTATTTTGGAAGCTGAGCTTTTGAGATTTATGATAACATTGGTTGAGCATTATTCTTATTATCCATGTTTTAAAAGAAGAACGATTCTCAAACTTGGCGAGACTCTGAAAGCTGTTGACAAATGCTTCCTGCATCAAATCTTCGGTATCCTGGTGATTGTATCCATAACTTCTACCGATTTTATACAGATCCGGATTATATCTACGAATTATTATTTCAAACAAGGCTGTATTACCCAACAACACTTCTTTGATAACTTCTGAATCGGGATATTGCTGAGTATTTTTAGAACTGGTTGCGTAATTCATATTTCCTTCTTTATTGGTTTTTTCACTTGCTATCCCGGTATTAGAGTAGCTGAATCATTAAAAGGTTACAATTAAAGAGAATTTTTACTCATCTGCACATGGCGAATTTGAATTGCGTTAATATTCTAAAGTTAATTAACCAGTTTAGTGAAAAGCATTTTGATATTCACTAATCATATTGGATACCTAAAATGTTTTTTTTATTAATTAAAACTCTTCCTTAATGATTGATTTTGCTCCGCCCAAATTGATCAGGTATCTCTCTATCTCCTCCATCATTGGTTCTGGTCCGCACAAATAAATCTGTTTATACTGGTCATCAATGTTTGCCCTGAGAAAGTCTTCCGTTATTCGTCCATATGAATAACCGTCTTTTTGCTCTTCTGATAGAATATTAATAAATTTTTTTTCAATAAATTTTTAAACATCTCTTTATATATTATATCAGCCGCGGTTTTGTTGGCAAAGATCAGTTTATTATTTCTGATCTTACTTTGTAATTCAAGCTGTCTGAATATAGAGATAAATGGAGTAACGCCTGCTCCTCCCGCAATAAAAACTCCTTCATCTTTGTACGTGATCGTCCCAAAAATGTCATGCAAAATTAATTCGTCATCTTTTTTAAGTTGCAAAAGTTCTTTTGTAACACCGTTATGCGAAGGATAGGTTTTAAACACAAATTCCAGGTAATCATAGTCGGGCAGGCTCGTAAAAGTAAACGAACGCTTATCATTCAACCAACCTTCTCTATTGATTGAAATTTCCGTTGCCTGGCCAGGTCTAAAAGTAATATGCCCAGGTTTTTCGGTTATAATTCTCAAGACGTCGTGAGTAATATTTTCAATTAAATTTATTTTTACTTTAGTTTGTTGCATGTCAAATGTTTTGCTTTTAATGCAGGATTGTTATAAGTATTTTCATCAACAGTTTTTACGTTGGCTACTTTTATTCCTCACTTATTCTATGGAAAACTCTCCAGGTTAATTTTTCATTCAACCTATCATGGACAGAAACTCACTTTTTATTTCATGTTGTAAAAACTTACCTCCGAAATAAGTAGTAATGGTGCTGCTGTTTGTATCCTTCACTCCTCTCGATGCTACGCAAAAATGTACTGCATCAATCAGTACAGCAACGTCATTCGTTAGTAATATATCTTTCAATTCTTCCGCAATTTGATTGGTAAGACGTTCCTGCACTTGTGGCCTTTTTGAAAAATATTCCACAATACGATTAATTTTAGAGAGCCCGATAACCTTACCATTTGAAAAGTATGCGACGTGCACTTTACCTAAAATTGGCACAAAGTGATGTTCGCAGTAAGTATAAAGTGTAATGTCTTTTTCTACCAGCATTTCTTTATAGTCATATTTATTTTCAAAGAGTGTTATGGAAGGCTTATTGTTAATGTTGAGACCGCTAAATATTTCATTAACGTACATTTTGGCAACCCGGCAGGGTGTATCCCTGAGGCTGTCATCATTCAAGTCAAGACCCAATAAAATCATGATCTGTTTGAAATGATCCGCGATCAATTCTATTTTATATTCTTCATTCAGTAAAAGTTCATTTGAATACTCCAATTTTTTAATTGGCACAAGCGCCAGGTAACTTTTAAAATCGTTTATATCCATTTTATCAAACTCCTTAGCAAGGATATTTCCGTTTTGTTTCATGAGGTTCAATTAATTTATTTAATTATTTTATCTATTACATTAGAGTAAAGGAAAGGAAGACAGGTTACAACCAGGAGTTAGAAATATAATGTCAACAATTATCGAGAATGGATTTAGCTTTTTGAAACCTGTCCTTTACTTTTATCGAAGTGGTATTCAGAATTTCAGCGATATCAATTTCATCAAACTCAATTGTGTATTTTAGTATATAAACAACCCTAAGACTAAGAGGCATATCCTGAATACAGGAACAAGGTGAACTTTTAGTATATGGATAATATCCTAAAACACGGGGCCTTATTTCCAGGAAAGTATTATTACTAAACAAAATGTTGCTTATTCTAAAAATACATTTACGAACCATAATTTTTGACAACCAAATTTTTAATCCGAAAGGGTAATCATCAGAGCAAAAATTATTTGGATGGAAACTTACCTGTTCCAATAGATCACTTGATTCCCTATCATCAAACCCAAAGCTGATTCCTATTTTATATAGCAATGGTTCATATTTTTTAAAACCAGGATTTATTGAGCTGCTTAAATGATCGCATTTCCGTTTAGCTCTCCGTGATGCAGATAACATTATGGTTCTTTCTGAATTGAAACTCATATTATATATTTAACACCAAAAGTTAATGACGTTCTTTCGACAATCATGTGTTAAACATGATAGGATAGCCATATTTAGAAACTCTTTTATTAATAGTATCTCAACTGATGTAATGATACACTCAGGAGTTACAACGATTTTAAATATTCTACAAGATCCTGCTTTTCTGAACTTGTCAGATTTAGTGATAAATATTTATTGTAATGATCAACTACATCAGGTAAAGTAGCAAACCTTCCGTCATGGTAAAACCCCCCTTTCGTCCTGGCAAATAAGCCTCCCAAAGGAGTAGTTCTATATTTGCCGGTTGGTGACCTTTTAGCTTCAAAATCGTCTATTCCTATTTCTGCTGCAGAGTGCAAAATGTTATCGGCAAATGATGGAGAAGCATGGCACGATGCACATTTTGCTTTCATTATAAAAACGTTTTCTCCACGAATTGCTGCTGCATGGTCAAAGCTTGATGCCGGAGGTTTTGGGGCTAAAATGGAATGTTGATAGGCTTTTAAAGCAGGAAGCTTTGATGTTATCAAGTCAGGGTTATTAGTGACATTGTAAAATTTATTTTCAACAGCAATAGGATATTTTATTGGATCATTTAAGCGGGGATCGGTGAAAGTTCCTTTCCCATGCATTTCCAAATTACCTACAAACGAATTCCAATAACTTATATCGCCCCAACCCGTATACGTTGTGAGTTCAATGTGCTTAAGGCCAAACGCAGCGGGAATTAAATTAGCGGCGACAGAACCGTCAGGGCGCAGGGCTTTACCATCCATGAACAATACTGCCGCAAATTTTCCTGGTCCCCATGCGCCCAAAACGGTCCTTAATGTTGTTTCATCGACATGGAGCATATCTGTCAATGGTATTGTATTATCTGTAAGTGAAATTATGGCACCCACATTTAAATCCCTGTTAGGCCACCCGTCAAGACGTTTGCCTATTCCCTGCGCAAATGAATTGTCTACAGTTGAATGGCAAGACGCACAAGTTATTCCTATTGATTTTAATGTTCCAGTTGAATTAAAAGTTCCTTTAACACCAACTACCGCGTTTAATTTAAGAAGAGCAAGTGTGGTAGCCGGATCATCTAAATTTATTGCACCTGAACTTATACCCGCCACAACATCGGCAGGAAGTGCTTCGACATCTACCTTCAATCCAACAGCCAATGCCGTTTTCGGGCTAACGCCAGGGCCAAACCCGCCATTATTTGCACCCGCTAATGCCTTATCAATATGTAATACATCACTCCAAAATGCCTCATCACCAAATGTGTCATTCCGAAAGATTTCTTTGCCCTCGCTAGCTAAATCATGCCCATGTTTTTTTTCGCCCGCAGGCCTATCGTCCTTTCTGCATTGCGAAAGAATTATTAACGACACGAATGCCAGCATCACAAGAATTTGATTTTTGTATTTCATATAAATAACCTTAAGGTGAAGAATTGTTAGTCGGAACGTTTTTTATTTAAAAAATACTTATAAAGCCTTAGAGCATTGAAGATTTCATTGCCACCGGTATGAAGTAATTTGATACTAAAAAAGTATGCCTGACAAAGTATATAGAGTCAAAGAGATATTAAAAGGTTACAGACAAGTGTAAACCCTGAAGACAAATATTTCAAAATCAGGGTTTATAATAATACCCTCAATTACTTTTTATAAACTAATAAGTGTGTTTTAATTTTGCAATGGTGACAATAACAATGAAACTTACAAAATATAAAAATTGAATAACGGAATTCCTATTTCAATTTCCCTGGATCCTGTTTTAGAGGCTGAAAATATTCAACCGAAAATATCTAAAAACAAAAAAAGGATTACAATAGTTTCGGGGCTTGCAGTGTTAATCGCTATCTGCATCAGCTTCATCGCCAAATTCCTGGTTTATCTTATTGACCTGATTACAAATATTTCTTTTCATGGTAATTTCTCTATTGCGCATGGAAACCCTGCCAATAATTCTCTTGGGCTATGGGTAATCGTTATACCGGCACTTGGAGGAGTCCTGGTTGGCCTGATGGCGCTGTACGGTTCAAAGGCCATTCGAGGCCACGGTATTCCCGAAGCCATGGAACAGATACTAACCAATCAAAGTAAAATCAAGCCGACTATTACTTATCTCAAACCCATTTCATCTGCTATATCTATAGGAACCGGCGGGCCTTTTGGAGCAGAAGGCCCCATAATTGCAACAGGCGGAGCGCTGGGTTCTACATTGGGGCAGCTATTGCACATCACACACAATGAAAGAAAAATTTTGCTGGCGGCAGGAGCAACAGCAGGAATGGCGGCAATTTTTGGAAGCCCTGTTTCAGCCATTTTTTTAGCGATAGAGCTTTTGCTGTTTGAGTTTTCGCCGCGTTCCATAATCCCCGTTGCATTGGCCTGTATAACAGGCGCGGCAGGCCATCATTTCTTATTTGATACAAGGCCTGTATTTGCCATGAAGGAATTAATAGAAACGCCAACAAATATTTCTCTTGTTGCTTATAGTGTGATGGGAATTGCTATTGGCTTGTTATCAGTATCCGTTACAAAAATTGTTTATTTAATTGAAGATGGCTTTGAAAAACTTCCGGTTCATTGGATGTGGTGGCCTGCGATTGGTGGTTTGGCCGTTGGCATAATTGGATATTTTTCGCCGAGAACATTGGGCGTTGGTTACAATAATATTACTGATATACTTTCAGGTAATCTTACAATGCATATTGTGCTCAGTTTATGTTTGTTTAAATTTATTTCATGGGCTATTGCTTTAGGCAGCGGCACATCCGGAGGTACCCTTGCTCCTTTACTTACAATTGGGGGTGCAACCGGGATGTTGTTAGGAAGTGTAGTGCTCTATATTTTCCCTTCATCTGGTGTTACGTTACCATTAGCGGCTTTGGTTGGGATGGCAGCAATGTTTGCCGGAGCTTCAAGAGCCTTTTTAACGTCAATCATTTTTGCATTGGAAACAACTGCACAATCCAATGCATTATTGCCATTGCTGGCAACTTGCGGAGCATCTTATATCATATCGTTTTTCCTGATGGAAAGTACCATTATGACAGAAAAAATTTCACGGAGAGGTGTAATGACGCCGGATTCTTATGAGCCAGACACCCTGGAAAAAATTACTGTAGATCAGGTAATGGAAAAAAATGGTTTCATCATTAGTGAAGATAATAGTATAGGCGAAGTATTGACCTGGTTAGATAAGGAGCCGGATTATAGCGGCAATTTTTTTATAGTTGCCAATGACAAAGGTGAATATAAAGGCATCGTGAGTTCATCTAACTTGTTTGCCAGGAATCATAAACCCGAAACATTAATAGGGTCACTCATTAAACGAAAATATATTTCAGTTCAAATGGATAATAGTTTGCGCACAGCAGTGGAAGTCATGGCCAAAGAAAATATAGATGTATTGCCGGTTTTAGCTAAAATAAGCCATAAGGTTATCGGCTTATTGTCCTATAAAAACATAATAGCGAGCTACAAACACGGCGTAGAAGATCATACCAAAAAACGTCCTGATATATCGATGAGGAGGACAGGCTTGAAATTATTGGTAAGAGGACAAAGATTAGTTAGTCGGTTTAAGAATAAAAATGAATTGTAATCCGGCACTGGTAGGGAATATTGACATAGAAGATGGATTTGCTGTAGATAAGATAATTATAATTTACCAGCAGGCTCATCAACTATGAATATCTAGTGCAACATACTATGCACCTGGGCCATAGCTTCCTCTAATTTTCTTTTCAAGGTTTTAAGTCACGTGCTTTGTGCAAAAACTAACGGGCCACTTGAGGAGGTATTCAAAGAATTATTACTTTAAAGCAAATAAATTCATCGCATATAAGCGTTTTTATGATATATCCATTCTCTTCCCTGGCCCTTTAACCGGGGGAGTGAATAAGAAAATATTAATTACAGCTTTGTCTAAAATATAGTTGTTCTAGTTTCCTTCTCCAAACCCAGGAGCAGGTTTATCATACCAAACACGCTCTGTACTCAAAGTTTGCACATCCTGTGCATTTGGTGTGAATCCCTCTTCCGTTAGTGCCGACTGCCAATTAGCCCGGTTTACTTCTCCCGGATCAGTAGTCCAGAACCTGCGCGGAATTGGCTCGTTAAAGGCTTCTCTTCCATAGTAGGTAGAAGTGTTTTTAGGATACCCTGTTCTCCTGACGAAAACAAATGCCTCATTGGCATTTCTATAAAAATTTAAATACTCCTGGATGTATATTCTTTCTAAATCGTTTACGCCGTTGAATTTCACCTCCGCATTATTCAGATAATCATCTACTTCAGCATCACCGCTGCCACTAAAACCCGTAGTAGAACCTGCGACAATAGCAATATCATTCATGGTTTTAACCGATGAAGCAATGCCCTTTTTATACCAATCTTCCGCGGTGCCTCTTGTGTTTATACTTCCAGCATATCCTTTTTGAATAAACTCTGCAATCAATAAACTCGATTCTGCGGCTGTTACTTTTACATCTTTAAACCCACCGGAAGTGGAATTCCATCTTGGTGAAAAGAAATTTCTGTTTATCGGCGAAATCAAAAAATATCTTGAAATAGAATTACCGCTATTCGTATTACCTACTGCAAAAGCGTTCTTTATATACGTAGCAACAGAAGGATTCGTTGTGAAATCAGCAGGTCCACCCTGGTATTGTATCAGGGGATCTGCAGGATTAATGAACGACGGCAGTGACGTGTTGTATTTTGACAACGTGTCTTTGTAGCTGCCGCGTAAATCATTTGATTCAAAATATATCGGTAACCTCGGATCATCAGATGCTTTCAAAAACTTAATAATAGAAGTTGTTGCATAACGTGTACTCCGATAATTAATTTCACCACCGCCGCCAAATGCGAAATAATCCATATTCTGATAAGAAAGCTGCTCGTTATCTTCTTCTATAGGTCCGGTTGCATCCTGCATTACTTCCTGGAATATTTGTTTCGTTTTTGCATTATCAACATTTTCCAATCTTGCCGCGATCCGCAACTTCAATGTATTGGCAAGTCTTACCCAATTGTTCCAATCGCTTTTGTAAAAAACATCAGCATTACCATAAGAAATCTGATTGGCAAGCGTATTATCAGATAATACCGCAATTGCACCATTAAGCTCTTGCAGCCATGTGTTGAACAATTCCTGCTGCGTATCATACTCAGGACTAAAATTACCATCATACCTTCCCTGGATGGCCTGTGTGTAAGGAATGGAACCATTCATATCCGTTACTTTAATACCGTGCATGGCCTGCAGAACATACGTTACAGCAGCCATCTTCTTATAGCTTTCAGGGTTTGCCTTGGTTTCTATCTGCCTCCTGATTTCAAAAAGGTTGGGCAACACCTGCAGGTAGTAAGTACCAAAGCGTGTGTTCACATTATTAGTTAGCTCGTAGGGATCAGAAGTTACATGCTGTGTAAAGCGAAACAATTGCTCCATGCTTTCCCATATCCACTCCGTATATTCATATGTCACCATCTTATCTTCTGCATACGTAAGAAGAAATTTAATATCAGGTGACGATACTACACTGGGGTTATTATTAATTTTTTCAAAATTCTTTTTACAAGAGCTTAACCCCATTACCGATACAACTATCGAGGCAGCGATTATATAAGAAGAGTATTTATTTACGTGTTTCATTTTTAATAATTTTTTCGAAAATGGATCTTTACAAATTATATTCTTATCATTTAAAATGATGCTCTCAATGTGAATGTTACGTTCCTGGTTTTAGGTAAAAAACCTTCTTCACCAGAAAAAGCTGTGTTATTAGAGTTGTTTGAAGCAGGATTATAATTATAAGGCAACGTTTGATAGATATAAAACAAGTCGCGGCCTATTACTGCTAATGATAAATTATTTACTCTCAATTTCTCAGCAAGTTTTTTTGAGAAGCTATAACTGAGGGCTACCTGGCGAAGCGATATCCATGAATTTTCCAATACCCAATAGTCGGATACTCCAGTTGAAGACGAACCGTAGCGATAACTAAATTGCGGCAAATGGGTTGGTTCTACATAACCCTGATTGTAAGCTTCCTCGTAGGTGAGCCCACCAACGTTTACCTGTGAGCCATCAGGCAAGGTAACCATCTGGCCATCTCTGAAAACGCCGTCAGGAATTACACCATCGTCATATGTTTTGTTGTCCCATTCGCTGGTCCATACTATTCCCCCGTGGTCAGCATCTCTACCCTTTAGCGTATTAGGAAATACACCTGTGTGCGTGCCATACCTGTAAGTTGCCAATACAAAGTCACCTCCTATTTTTGCATCAACCAATACGTTAAGGCTAAATCCTTTATAGTTAAATGTGTTATCCCATCCGCCCCTGAATTTGGCGTTGATATCACCTACATCCTGTAAGTAATTGCTTCTTGCAGGAAATGCGGCTCTCGCATCGGAACGCCATGTAAGAATGGGCTTTCCTGTTTTAGGATCGGGTTGAGAGTGAATGGTTGTTCTCAAAACTCCATAGGCAGCGCCTTCAACTGCCCAGGAACTTATTTCGGCAACATTTGCACCAAGGTTATATTCTTTTACACCGGGATATAGTTCTACTATTTTGTTTCTGTTCCTGGAAAAATTAAGCGCCGTATTCCAGCTAAAGCTTTTTGTTTGTATAGGCGTCGCATCTATAGAAAGCTCCACTCCTTTATTTTGTATATTTCCTGCGTTTATCAGGATAGAATTTACACCGGATACATCTGGCGTTCCAATTCTTAATATTTGGTTCTTGGTGTTATCCTGGTAGAGGCTAACATCAAATCCCAACCTGTTGTTTAAAAAACGCATTTCAGCACCAACCTCTTTGGATATTTTGCGTGCAGGTTTTAAATCAGGCTGAAGTGCATTGAGACTTGAATAAGTGGACGTAGGAACCTGGCCGCCATTTGCATTGCTAAAACCACTAAACACAAATCCGGGATTGATTGTAAATGGATCTGTATCTGCTCCCAGTGCGGCAACGTTTGCTCTTAGCTTACCATAAGTGATCCAGGATGGTAATGATTTAAATGATTCGGTGAATATCCAGGACAGACTTGCTGCCGGGTAATTGTAAAAATTATTTCCTGACCCATCTAAATATGTAAGCGCTGATGACCAGTCGCCGCGCCATGTGGTTTGTAAGTACAATAAATTTTTGTAAGAAAAGTCTGCACTGGCATATAATGAATTAAAACTTTTCCTGCTGCTGATACCTCCGTCTGCAAAAGGAGCATTCACTGAATTGGTAATGTAATAATTACCGGGATAGTTAAGGCCTCCTCTTGTTTCCGTGTATTCAAAAGTATTTGTGAAGCGCTGCATTTCTGCACCGATATATCCTGATACGCTAAAGTCTTTACTTATTTCCTTATTCATCATAAGGAGAGCTTTTAAAAATTTACTTTCCCTGTTTTCGAAACCAAGCCCGTACAATCCGCCCCTGAAATCCTGCTGCTGGCCAAGTTCTTTATTTTCACGCTTAATATAAATATTATTGATGTTGCCTTCCAGCACCAGTTTGGCCCATGAAGTAAGATCAGCAGTAACACTCAATCTGCCGCGAAGCAATTGCTCTTTTTGCAAATAAGTGTTTTCAAATAGCTGGAACCAGAATCTTGATTCAGGTGATTTATTAGGTTCATTAGGATCATTAAGCTGGGGTGCACCACCAAGTATACTAGTGTAATGTTCTTTCTGCATCCAGTATTTAGTATCATAATTGCGGGGCAATATCCACGAAAACAATTTTCCAAAATTATCAGATGCAAATGCATCAAGGCCGCCGAGGCGCGGAGGATTCTTGCCTTCAAAATTACTGTAAGCAACACCCGCATCTACACTCAACCATTTGGTTAGTTTTTGTGTGGCCCGCACATCAAAAGCATCTTTAGTTAGTTTATTATTAGGCACTATTCCTTTCGCTTCGTTGTGATTATAAGATACGCGGAATGTTGATTTTTCTGAACCACCATCTATGGCAACATTCGTATTAGATCCAAACCCTTTTTGAAAAGCATCTAAAAAGTTATTCGGGTGTGGTAAGTATTTAGTAGGTGTTCCATCATAATTGGTAACTTCCTGGCCATCCATCCTCGGTCCCCAATTTTCCAGTTCACGATAGATCTGGCGATCTATATAAGGGAGTCCTGTTATGGGATCTATAGGAAATACTTTAGTTGTCCACGACTCGTCGGGCTTATAATTTGGCTCGCGGTTATCCGTGAAGAAAGCTCCTACCGTGCCGCCGCCAAATTCATTTTGGAATTTAGGTCCTGCATAAGGGTCAAGAATATTTACAGATTGAGCTACTGATACACCAACACCTTTCCGTACAGAGCCTTTTTTCGTAGTGATTAATATTACTCCATTTATAGCACGGCTTCCGTAAAGAGCCGCCGCTGCAGACCCCTTTAAAACAGAAACCGATTCAAAATCTTCAGTATTTAAATTCTTAAAATCGTTTCCGAAATCACGGCCGGTACCGCCAAAAACCCCATTGTCCATGATAACTCCATCAACAACAAAAATAGGCTGATTGTTTGTTCCCAATGTTGAGTTACCCCTGATTACAATTTTAGAATTTCCAAATAATCCACCAGCGCCCTGATCAATCTGAACCCCGGCTACTTTACCTTGCAGCGCATTGATTGGGTTCACTTCGTTGGTCTTCGCCACTTCACTTCCCTTAATTTCAGTAACTGAATAACCAAGTTCTCTTTTTTGCTTTTTGACGCCGAGTGCCGTGACTACGACTTCTGTTAATGCTGAATTTCTTGATGTCAGGGATACCGAAACGATGCTATTTCCACTGTAATCAATTTCTTTATTTTCATAACCAACAGAAGTAAAAACAAGTGTAGGATTGGCAATATTTGTACGGATGCGAAAATTACCGTTGGGATCTGTAGTAGTTGCTGCATTAGTTCCTTTAATACTTACCGTTGCAGAAGGAATTGTTTTTCCTGTAACATCATCAGTCAGCGTCCCGGTAATAATTCTCTGTTCCTGCGCAAACGAGTTTAGGCTCAATACTGTTACAACTAAAAATGTGAGAAATCGTTTCATAAGCAATATTTAAAAAAGTTTTATGGCTTGGTAATTAGAAATATAAAATGTCAAAGTTAAAATATCTTTTAACAACACTGTTTATACAGCCCGAAATTAAAAATGATACATCAGTCGTAAATGGACGATTCATTGTTAATAATGGATTATTTTACTGTCATTAATTCGTTATGCGCCAGTTGCCGCTGTATTGCAAAGAACCAAACCAGCTTGCACCCGACGTATCCTCAATAGTATTTGATTTTCCTACAATAAAGGCCGGAATGCCGTATGATTTAAAATCTTTTACCTGCAGTGTTTTTACTCCAGGTGTAAGAAGGTTTACCTGCGGCTGGTATTCATGTGCCCAATAGCCGGACACATAATTAAGTTCATACGCATCAGCGGGCAAATTGATCGATGCCGATTGAAGATTTTCAATACGTATAAAATTCTTCTTATCGATATTGATAACTTCTATCCATTTTTCAATAATATCCCATTGCGGTATTACTCTTAAATATGAAATAATTTGAAGCGGATATGTTTTGTCATTTTGCGTAATCTTTAATGTCGGGTAACCGTCAACGTTTATAATTTCACCCTTTTTAAATTTTAACTCAATATCCCTTACATTGTCATCAAACACCACTTCTACTGCAGGTGTTTTGTTTGCAAACCCGCCACGAACAAGCACTTCATGAATCTTATTGGTCCAAAGAGTATTTTGCTTCGAAAACGATCCCTGTGCAGCATTTCCGAAATAGACTGGAATAACTTCGCCATTCTCATTAACTATTACCTGGTAAACGGACGACCTTGTATGAAGCATCCAACCATTCGGTGTTGTTGTTTTTTCAATTGAATTCGATGAAGAAACTACCTGGCAAAAACCCGCAGGCACAATAGAAAGGAAGCCAAGGACAAAAACGATTTTTCTCATTAAACTTAATTTATTATTATCAACTTTAAAATATTCGAAACATTCTTACCGGACGAAAATATTAATGCCCCATCATTGTCACTTCCACCTCTTCCAGGGTTTTACCCTTTGTTTCTTTTACTTTAAACAAAACAAAAAGAAATCCAATGATACAAACACCTGCATATATATAGAATGTATTGTCTTTTAGTTTTTCAAATAGAACAGGAAAAGTAAATACCAAAATGAAATACGCTGCCCATAAACTGATTACTGCAATAGAAATAGCAACACCCCTCACCTTTGTAGGAAATATTTCGGATATTAATACCCATGTGATCGGCGCTAACGACATAGCATAGGTGCCAATTGCGGCAAGTAAAAACCATGATACGCTGGCAGAACCTGATGCCAGTAACTGCACAACAACAATGTATAATATCGCAAGGCCTCCTGCACCGAATAGCATTAACGGCTTTCGACCCAATTTGTCAACTAATAACATCGCAAGAACAGTAAACACCACATTTACACCACCGATGAAAACAGTCTGCAATAGCTGGTCATCCTGAGAAGCGCCTATACTTTGAAATATTTTTGGTGCATAATTGAATACCGTATTAATTCCACAAAATTGTTGAAAAACAGCCAGGCCAATCCCAATCAGCACCGCGGGTAAAACTGCTTTTTTAAAAGCTGCTGCATAGCTCGTTTTAGTAACGCCCTGCAGCGATTGCTCAATATCGGCAAGTGTATCGCTAACAAATGTGCTGTCACCAATTCGCCTGAGAACAGCGGATGCTTTTTCTTTCTTATTATCTTTTACCAGCCAGCGGGGACTTTCAGGCAGGAGAGTTGCGCCTATCCAGAACAAACCAGCAGGAATGGCACCTAAGCCAAACATCCACCTCCATGCTTCATCACCGTTATTTCTCAATAAATAGTTAACCAGGTTTGTAATTAAGATTCCTAACACGATAGTCAGCTGATTAACTGCAACCATGCGTCCCCGTAAGTGAGCCGGTGAAATTTCAGCGATATACATCGGGGAAAGCATGGATGCCATTCCCACACCGATGCCGGCAACAAAGCGGGCAGCGATAAAAATATCCCTGTTGGGAGAAAATGCCATTGCAAGGGAAGACAGGGCGAATATTATGGCTGCTAACATAAGTCCCGGTCTGCGGCCATATTTGTCTGAAACTTTACCCGCTATCAGACAGCCAATAATAGCCCCCAATGCAAGAACACCAGTTGCAAAGCCTTCCCAGTAAGCATCCAACACAAATTGTTTTTGTAAAAAAGGCAATGCTCCGGAAATAACTGCGAAATCAAATCCAAAAAGATAGCCTCCCAGTGCTGAAATAAACGAGATACGAAGAACGTAGGCATTATTATATGATGATTTCTGCATCTTAATTTTATCATCAGAGTTGTAGAGCATGCTTTTACTTTAGTTATTTATGACTTGATTTATGTTATTGAACACCAAATTCATAGATTGTTGTTGAAAAATAATGCTTGCCAGGATCAAGGATGGTGTTAGGGAACCAAGTCTGGTTTGGGCTATCAGGATATGCCTGGGTTTCCAACGCTACTGCTCCATGCATTTGATAATATTTTCCCTGGCTACCTAAAACAGAACCATCCCAAGAGTTGGCGGTGTACAATTGAATAGCAGGTTGATCAGTATAAATATTCAGCGTTCTTCCAGACCCGGGATCGCTTAAATGCGCCGCTAATATCATCGCCCGAGACTCACGACTTTCTAAAATGAAATTATGATTATAGCCTTTATCAACGGGGAAGGAGTTGATATCGTTACCTATTTTTTTTAGTTCTACAAAATCCAGCGGAGTGCCGGAGGTTTTCCTGATGATTCCGGTTGGTAAACTGTATTCATTATTTTCTGTGTAATACGTTGCATTGATTTGTAAAATATGATCATTAATCTCCGGCGTATCAAAGCCGGTTAGATTAAAATAGGAATGATTGGAAAGATTAACCGGGGTGGATTTGTCTGTTTGGGCATTATATTCTATGGACAACTGATTTTTATTATTGAGAATATATTTAACCCTAACCTTAAGATTGCCCGGGTAGCCTTCTTCACCATCCCTGCTTACATATTCAAACACTACGCCTACTTTATCTTCCTTTATGACGGAATTAATATCCCAAACTTTTTTATTGAATCCTTCAGTTCCTCCGTGCAAATGATTTTCGCCATCGTTGACAGATAAATTAATTTTCTTTTCACCCAAGTGAAAGCTGCCACCAGCAATACGATTGGCATATCTTCCTATCACGCAACCAAAGTAATCCCGGTTATTTTTATAATCTTGAATGTCTTTAAAACCTGCTACTATATTTTGTCGCCTGCCTTTTATATCCGGTGCATATATACTTGTGATTGTACAGCCGAGATTCGTGATATCAATTGTTATAACACCATTCGTCAGAGAAAATTTATATAGTTCTTTATCACTGAGTGTACCATATTCTTCGCTTTGCAGTGATAATTTATCGTTTTCAACCTGCAGCATATCATTCGTTTTAGCAATCGTTATAGATCAGGAACGTATCGATTGAAGGTTATTAATTTTTTCAAAATAAGGTAATATTCTTAGGTACGTCATAGCTCCCTGGTGATTAATATCAAGCTGTAATACTTCATCAAGGCATTGCTTTGCCAAGCTGCAATTACCCAGTCCCAGCCAGCCCAATCCCACAAGATATTTACAGTGAACGGTATTACTAAGGTTTATGTCTTTATCAAACACAAGCATATCCGGTAATGACACGGCAAAATAATCAATGCTCACCTTTTCATTCATGTGCTTTTCACCAAAGCAAATAAGATTTTCAAAGATCTTTTTTGCTTTACTATCTTCACGAAGTCTGATCCAAGCCAGTCCCTGGAACATTATTTTATCCGGCTGAGGATCATTATAATAAATTGCCTGCGCAGGTTCACTATTACCTGCTGTGGCAGCCTCAAAAGACTCCAAAGCTTTGTCAGTTAATCCCATTCCTTCATATACACATCCCAACAAATAATGTCTTTCA
Source organism: Chitinophagaceae bacterium (assembly GCA_046593045.1). GTDB lineage: Bacteria > Bacteroidota > Bacteroidia > Chitinophagales > Chitinophagaceae > Ginsengibacter. The sequence continues at coordinate 35,890 of JBKJRY010000325.1, forward strand.
TTTTCCGGCGCTCCATACAATTTGCCCTCTCCCAAATTAACAGGATAATGCTTTGTCGCATTCAATAATTCCAGTGCTTTCTGGTATTGATGGTTATTAATTGCCTGCCTTGCTAGTTCAAGATGGCAAAATAAATATTGTGCAACTACTTTACCTTCTCCCCCTTCCCATGGATGAAATATCCGTGCTTCTATTAATTCTTTTGCTTTATGAAATTGTTGAAGGTTATTGTAAAGTGTTATTCTTTCAAGATATAAGTCATCCCGTTGTTCAACAAGTGTCGAAAAACTTTGAAGTAAGGACAAGCGTTCCTTAAAAACCTTTCCTGTTATCTTGTACAATTGGTCTAATTCCATTAAGATGCGGGAGTCGCTGTTATCTAATGAAAAAGCCTTTTCCATGTATTGTAATGCCTTGCCTTTTTGTTGCAGTTTATTATAATATGCCAAAGATAAATTGCGAAAAGCAGTTGGAAAAGAATCATCAATATTAACTGATCTTTCCCAGCATTCAATTGCATCGTCATATTGCCTCTTGTCGTACCACAAGTTCCCGAGGTAATAAAAAGCTTTCGCATCTTTAGAATTGAGCTCTGTTGCTGTTTGCAAAACCATAATATCTTCCATCCTGTTCGGGAAACAATAATCAGAATTTACTTTAGCAGCATGAATAAAATATTCAAGAGCACTTTCGTTCTGTCGTTGCTGGCTTGAAAAATATCCCAGGTAATATAAAAGCATAGGATAAGGCGCAACATTACCAACTAACTGCAATTTTAGAAAACCGGACGCCTCTTCCAATAACCCGGCATGGGCATAGTCAAACGCATATTCAATAAAATTATGCACCCATTTTCTGCTTAGCTTATTTAATAGTTCGAGGCTTTCTGACGCTTTCTCACTATCAGCCATATTCGTAAATAACAAGTAATTTTCGAAATGGCAGCCAAAGTTGAATGGATCAATTTTTAAAGACAGTTTGGATATAGTTAATGCATCTTCAAATCTTCTAAGTTTTCGTAATATAAAAACTTTGGCATGCCTCGCAGTATGGCTATGAAAGTTTTTGATCAAAGATGTATCTACCAGGTTTAATGCCTCTATATAACTTTCACGCATACATGCAATCTGCGCCAGTTGCAAATAACCGGCGTGTTGCCAGGCATCGTTCCATACGGCTTTATAAAATGCATCATAGGCAGCATCCGTTTTCTCCTGCATCTTTAGTGCCAGTCCCAGGTTATACAACGCCTCTCCATTATATGGATTTGAATTCCGTTCCGTAAGGGTTTGGATCGCTTTATTGAAAAACAATTCCGCTTTAGCAAACTTACCACGACGTAAATACCAAAGGCCTAGAGCATTGTTATTTCGGGCATCCTTTTCATCTCTTCGTAAAGCTTCCTCGTAATAATCTTTAGCAATGTAAGTGGCATGGCGGTATTGTTCAATGTGGAGTCCCGTAAGGTATAATTGCTCATTATTTTCAACCTCAAAAGGCCTTTTAGCCGCGCATGCTGGCGGCGGTATTTCATATTCTTCTGCTTTCTCTTCCTGGTAACTCACCAGCAACTTACTGGTTTTAACATCTGTTACAGCAAAGACTATATCATGCGCAACAAGTAGCTTTTCGAAAGTTATTCTTTTCGTGTATGGCGCTTCGGGAGTACAATGAATTATTTCACTGAATATTTCCTTTTCCTGTAGATGTAAAGTAATATTTAACTCTAAATACTCACCCGTAACATAGAGCTTTATCTCCACTTCTTTATCATCAAACTCAATTCCAATGGCAGCTTCTTTTGTAGCATTTTTAATTACCCCTACCTCCGCATAAGGCATGAAATATTGTTCAAATATTTTTTCTTCATAAGGCTGCAGCCACGAAAAATCGGGTTGGTTGTCTGTATAAACACCTATCATTAATTCAATGTAAGGACCATCCTCATCGGTAAGATTCTTGTCCCAGGCCTGGCCGAATTCCCCATACCCCCATGTCCATTGTTTTTTCCCCGGAGATATATGATGATCGGCAACATGAAGCAAGCCGCCTTTGCTATCATGCTCATAACCCCCCATGAAATTATATTTTGAATTTACAGCCATATAGGATGTAGGCACGGGTATATTTTTATACCTGGATATATCAGTGCCGGGTGAGTAATCTACCTTATAATACACACCTTTTGCTATCGGAAAAGAAGATACGTCTCTTTTGCCATGATCATATACTGCGAATACATCCGGGGGAAAAATTGACTGGTAATCGTCATTCACCTTCACAGCAGGATTTGCCCACCATAAAAATGTTTGTGGCAAAGAAGTTCTGTTATATAGCTTACCCTTAATTTCCATGTAAGCTCTACCGGGATAAAGTGTGATGCCGGCCAATCCTTTTGTATGAAACATTCTTTCCACCTCATTCAGCCAAACCGTTTTACTACCATCGTCATTTTCTTCAATGGTAAAATCCACGGGCTCAAAAGTACTTGGGCGATGATGTTGAGGCCAGTTAAACTCTATGCCTCCAGAAATCCACGGCCCCGTAAGACCTACAAGCGCAGGCTTTATAACCTGGTTATAATAAACAAAATGCCTTTGTTTTATTTTATCATAAGCCATTTGTATCCGGCCTCCCAGCTCAGGCAGGATCATTATTTTTATGTATTTGTTCTCAATGAATACAGCCTGGTAAGATTTTTCTGTTTTATCGTCATATATCTTTTCTATTACTGCATAAGGATATACCACACCACTACTTCCCTGGTAAACCCTTTTCTCTAAAAACATAGGGTGCTTTTCAGGTGCACCAACTTCATAAGTTGGTATGATAACATTTTCCATCCATGCCTTAACAGGTTCATTCATATAACAGGAGGTTTATGATTTTTGATGCGTGAAAGTTATTGTTACATTTTTTTAAACGCCTCACAGCCAGGCATTGATTATAAATGTTTAAGTCAAATATCTAAACTGATTATCTTCAACCTGATTATTTATAAAAAATTAGTTTTAGCCAGGTCAAAATAAAAGTATTTAGAAATTTAATAAATGGAGTAAACATTGATTTTGATGGACTTTTTAATTATTGATAAAAAAAACGATAAGCGATAAGGTTATATGAGAAAAAAAGAAGGCTTCGAAGGCCAAAAAGCGATTGTGCTGCCGAGAAAAATTCTATTGAAATATTGTGAGCAAAATGAAATAATCAAAAATCTTTACATTACTGATATTGGTTACTATCCAAAAGCCAAATTTCACTACAGGGAGCGGCCACAGGGTGCTGATCAACATATTTTAATTTATTGCCGTGGAGGAAGCGGGGAAGCTGTAATAAAAGACATTGAGTACACAATTGAGGCGGGGGATTTTTTTGTTGTTCCCATGAATACAAGCCACACTTATACTGCAGACGAAAATAACCCATGGACTATTTATTGGATCCACTTCAAGGGCAGTATTTCTAATTTGTTAATTGAACTATTCAATAAGCAGTTAAACGGTTATAAAGGATTCATAAAATACAATGAGCAAAGTATCCATCTTTTTAACGAGATGTATAACCAGCTGGAAAGGGGTTATGGAATAGACAATTTAATCTATTGCAATATGTGTTTGGGGTATTTTTTAACAACTATGATTTATAATGACAGGCATGATCCCCGAAGTCAATTAAAACATAAAGATGTTTTAGATAAGGCCATTGATTTTTTAGGTGATAGCATCAGTGAAATGCTGACTCTTGAGAAAATGGCTTCAGCAGTTAATTTATCACCATCTCATTTTTCATTCTTATTTAAAAAGAAAACAGGCTTTTCTCCAATAGAATATTTCAACCATCTCAAAATTCAAAAGGCTTGCCAGTATTTACTATTCACTGATCTGCGTGTTCGTGAAATAGCTTTGGAATTGGGAATTGATGACCCCTATTATTTTACAAGGATGTTTACAAAAGTGATGGGGCTTTCTCCAAATAATTATAGAGAAAAGAAAATACATTAATTAAAATTGCATAAATCTAAAATAAAATTTAATCTATGTCATCACGCAGAAAGTTTTTAAAAACTGCGGCGTTAAGCTCAGCAGTACTTGGTTCAGGAAATGTATTTGCCACAAAAAATAAAGCTTTTAAGACAATAAAAAATAATGCTGTAGTAGTCTCCACCTGGGATTTCGGAAAGACTGCAAACCTTGGAGCATGGGAGGTCCTGGGAAAAGGTGGAAGAGCTTTGGATGCAGTAGAACAAGGGGTAAGAATTCCAGAGGCAGACCCGACTAATCAAACAATCGGATACGGCGGATTACCCGACCGTGATGGATATGTAACGCTTGACGCCTGCATTATGGATGAAAAATATAATTGCGGTTCAGTTATGTGCCTTGAGCATATCATGCATCCAATTTCTGTCGCAAGACTAGTAATGGAGAATACACCGCATATTGTACTCGCTGGTGACGGTGCGTTACAATTTGCCCTGGCCAATGGTTTTGAAAAAATAAATCTACTGACACCTAAAAGTGAAAAGGACTGGAAGGAATGGATGAAGACGGCAAACTACAACCCTGAAAAAAATATAGAAAATAAACTCTATAACAAATCCAACGACCCGATGCCGGGCGGTCCTGCCAACCATGACACTATTGGCATGATGGCCATGGATACCAATGGCGATTTAAGCGGAGCATGTACCACAAGCGGCCTTGCTTATAAGATGCATGGCCGTGTTGGTGATTCACCAATTATTGGTGCGGGCCTTTATGTAGATAATGAAATTGGGGCCGCTACCTCATCTGGTGTAGGTGAAGAAGTAATACGCATTGTGGGTTCTCATCTCGTTGTAGAATTAATGAGAGGCGGCATGACGCCTGAAAAAGCATGCAAAGAAGCTGTGGAACGCATAGTGAAGCGAGGTCCGGAAAAATCCAAATCGATACAAGTAGGTTTTGTTGCTTTGAATAAAAAAGGTGAATACGGTGGCTATAGTTTACAACCCGGTTTCTCCTATTCAGTAAAAAGCAATACGATAGAAAATGTATTCAAAGCAAAAAGTCATTATAAATAAATTCAAGTAAAAGATTAATGAAAAATAAAGCCATTCTGGAAGTTTGCGCATTTCATATCGACTCTTGCATAATCGCTGAAAAGGAAGGCGCGGCAAGAGTTGAGTTGTGTGACAATCCTATTGAAGGTGGAACTACGCCATCTTATGGAACTATCAAACAGGTACGGGAGAAAATTTCTATTTTACTCTACCCTATCTTAAGGCCAAGGTCTGGCAATTATTTTTATACAAATGAAGAATTTTCGATTCTAAAAGATGACATAGAAATGTGCAGGCAACTGGGTTGCGATGGTATCTCTGTAGGTATTTCAGATATAAATGCCAAAATAGATAAAGAAAGATTTAAGCAAATAGTTGAATGGGCCGGACCAATGGGTGTAACCTGTAACCGCGTTTTTGATTGCGCTCCAGACCCTTTCGCAGCGCTGGAGGATATTATCGAATGCGGCTGTGAACGTGTACTTACTTCAGGGCAAAAAAGCGCTGCGCCTGATGCAGGAGAACTATTGGGTAAGCTGGTAAAGCAGGGGGGCAAACGCATTATTATCATGCCCGGGGCCGGTGTAAAATCATCTAACATTGCAAAGTTGCGGGAAGAAAGCGGCGCTCTGGAATACCATTCTTCTGCAAGAATTGTAAAGGAAAATCCTGTTACTTATATCAATACGCAAGTAAGTGATTATGGGCATGTATATGTTGCTGATGAAAAAGAAGTAAGGGCAATGGTGGAAGTTCTTAACAAAGAAAATTGAATATGGTGTAGCGCCGTAGTTTCTCGCGCTCTGATTTAATACAGAAAATGATACACCACGCAATATTCCAACAGAGCTACACAGTACGCTACTGACTCCATTTTTGTGCAAGAAATTTCATAAAGTATCCGCCAACTACGCTCCTTGCCTGGAAACCCACCTGCTTCGCATCAGTAGTTTCATTCCAGTCGCTCAAAGGCACCCTGTCTGGAGTTTCAGTCGCAAACTTATATATGGGATCAATCAAAGATTTAAAATTTTGTTGACTATCGGCAAGCGTCGCCGTCCACATGATCCAATCATTTTTTGTATAGGTTCGCCTGCTGTCAAGTGGCAGACCA
>JBKJRY010000400.1:0-26898 GCA_046593045.1 Chitinophagaceae bacterium
TGCATTTACAACTACCGCGATTGAACCCATTGGACTTGTACATCCTGATATGGTTGCTGTTACATTATATGTCCCTGACATGGCTACTGTAGAAGCTGCTATTGTAGGGTTCTGTGATGAACTTGTATATCCGTTTGGTCCTGTCCATGCATAAGTCGCCCCTGCTACCGTAGTTGCGCTTAGATTAATTGATCCGCCTGCGCATACAGGACTATTACTGCCCGCTGTCGGTGTTGCTGGTATTGCATTTACAACTACCGCGATTGAACCCATTGGACTTGTACATCCTGATATGGTTGCAGTTACATTATACGCCCCTGACATGCTTACTGTAGATGCTGCTATAGTTGGATTCTGAGCTGAACTTGTATATCCATTTGGACCTGTCCATGAATAGGTTGCCCCTGCTACTGTACTTGCTGTTAAATTAATTGCTCCGCCTGCACATACCGGGCTATTACTGCCCGCTGTCGGTGTTGCTGGTATTGCATTTACTACTATAGCAATGCTGTTACTTGTTGCCGGGCTACCGGTTAAACAAGGCGTAGCATTTGAGGTTAATATTACAGTTACTACACTTCCATTTGTAAGCGCGGCTGTTGTATAAGTAGCGAGGGCACTATTAGATCCTACATTTAACCCATTCACTCTCCATTGGTATAATGGAGAGGATCCACCATTTGTAGGTGTAGCAGTAAAAGTTACAGAAGTCCCTGTGCAAATTGTATTATCTGCATCATCCGAAACAATAATAACACTTGTCGGAAGAATTGGATTGACAGTAGCAGTTACAGCGTTTCTTGTAGCAGATACACAACCGGTAGTTGTATTTCTCGCTTCCGCGTAATAAATAGTCGTACCACTGATTGACGGTGTTGTATAACTTGTATTTCCTGAAAGCAAAAGTGTGCCGCCTGGTGATGCACTATACCAATCAATAGTCTCACCTGCGCCTGGTGTCGCGGTGATTGTAACCGTACCTGTGCCACACCGCGAATTATCGCCAGCAGATGGTGCTGACGGTGGTATGCAATCCGTTGTTATACTCGTCACGTTACTGTAAGAGCTATTGCCGGAAATATTATTTGTATATACCCTGTAGTAATAAGCAGTTCCGTTGGAGAGGCCCGAAATAGCTTGTGTCAAAGATCCGGAAGATATCCCGGACAGTGTTGTTACGCCTGTCGCAAAAGTGTTATCTGTGCTATAATCCAAAAGATAAGTAAATGGTTCGGCACCTTGTGAAGGTGCTACCCAATTTGCATTAAAGCCACCGGTTGTAATTGCAGATGCTGCAGAACCAGTGGGTGCTTCGGGGAAAGTAGTTGCATTCTTAGTAATACCCGGCGAATATAGGTAGGTAACCGGCGTATATGAAAACGCTTTATAATAATATTGAGTATTAGCTGTTAAGCTTACGTGATTTGCTAATCCCGACGCGGCACCTGAATAAACGATTGTTCCACCACTCCCGGCTAATACGGTGCCATTTGCAGTTGGGGCACTTCCGTCCGTTGGGGCCGTAAATACCCCTGTAGAATTGAAGATAACAACAATGTCTTCATTGGGAGCATTTGGTGTTGCTGCCAGGTCAATTTGAACTGAACTGAACGGGGTGGTTGAAAAACTTGCAGGATTCTGCGCCATACTTTTTGACGGCACGAGACCAATTAAAAAAATAAGGCAGCTTACAATAAACGATAAGTGCTTGTTTTTAATTGCCGGAGTAATTAAGAGTGACGGGTAAAATTTCCTCATAAATAAAATCTTGTGACGTGATTAAAAAGGTAAAGATTTCTCCAGAGGATATAGAACAATACTGAAAGCGGGATTTCAGAAGGAACGGATTAGTAAGTTACATCAATCCTTTAAAAGGACATAACCTCATTTATAAACAATTTTTTAAAGGGAGAATGGATGCCTTGGGTAAACGGTATTGGTAGAAGATAATGAATTAAACCACAAGATAATATTAAACTTCATATTTCGCAATAAAAAATAAACTTTTTGGGAAACTTACGGGTTAATACCTACGATTATTAATAAATCCTCCGGACGTTTGCAGTGGTATCGGGTGTAGAACGAATAAAAGACAATGTATAAAAAGTCGGATTTACATTTGTTGACGAAAGGGAAATTTTTGAGAAAAATGGATTAGAACCACGGATTCGGTGCTTCTTTAATAACAGTGCAAGCAATATTAATCTCCCTAACTTATAATCTTTCATCGAATTTATTTTACCGAATAACGAATGTTAATGCCCCTTCCCCGTAATACCTGTAAAAGGCGGTGATAAAACTCACATGAAGGCTCTGTGCGCTAATTTTCTGTGACTTTATTAGCGTTACTATTTTATCTTTATCGCCTCAACATTAACACGAAATAGTATTCTGTATAGTATTATGAATTTTTATGGATTGCTTGTATAAGGATGAATATTGTAAATGATAGCGAACAAGAAATACTCGCAATCCAAAAGAAATATGATGACCGCAGAACACCAGCGCCTTGCAGATAATTTACCAAAAAAAGTGCCGATTGAACAATGGGGGCCTTACCTGAGTGAACGCCAATGGGGCACAGTGCGTGAAGACTATGGCCACCTTGGTGATGCGTGGAATTATTTTCCATTTGATCAGGCGCACTACAGAACGTACCTGTGGGGAGAAGATGGTATTGCCGGCATATCAGACCTGTTCCAGAATCTTTGCTTTGCAGTTACATTATGGAATCGTAAAGATCCAATTTTAAAAGAACGCCTTTTTGGCTTAGGCAACACCGAGGGCAATCATGGTGAAGATGTAAAGGAATTGTATTATTATCTCGACAATATTCCCACACATTATTATATGGAATATTTATATAAATATCCTCAAAGGGAATTTCCATATGAAGAACTTAAAAGAGAAAATCGCCATCGCTCAAAAAATGACCCTGAATACGAATTCCTCGATACCGGTGTTTTTGATAAAAATCAATATTTTGATGTAAACATAACCTATGCAAAGGAGGACTCGCACGATATCTTTATCAAAATAAATATTCATAACCGCTATAAAGAAAGTGCTGGCATAACGGTGTTGCCCACTCTATGGTTTTACAATCGTGCAAGCAATCAAAGGCTGGCCGAAAAACCTGTAATCAGGAATCACAATAAGACAACAGTAAAGGCTACGCACCAGCGATTGGGTACCTATTATTTATATTTTCCTAAAACGAGGGCGACATTTTACACAGAAAATGAAACCAACACTCAAAAGGTTTCCGGAACGCCTAATGCGACTCCATTTGTAAAGGATGCATTTCATGATGGCATCATAGGTAGGCAGAATGTAAAGTCGCTCCGTGCAAGGACTTCGGGTACAAAATTTGCCCCTATTTATGATCTGAATATCGGGGGAGGTGAATCAAAAACTCTTTACCTGCGCCTTAGCGATAAAGAACTTACTAACGGCTTTGAAGAAGGATTTGAAAATATATTTGCCACCCGCAAAGCTGAAGCCGACGAGTTTTACAGTGCGATACTTTCCCGGGACACCTCTCCTGAAAACAAAAATATACAGCGCCAGGCCCTTGCCGGGCTCCTTTGGAGTAAACAATTTTATCACTACGATGTGGAAAGGTGGCTTACTACCAGTGATGGTATTACCCCGGTAAATACCGGCAAGCTTACCGGGCGTAATCATGAATGGAAACACCTGAAAAATCAGAATATAATTTTAATGCCGGATAAATGGGAATATCCATGGTATGCGGCATGGGATCTTGCGTTCCATTGCATACCAATGGCTATGCTGGACCCGGACTTTGCTAAAAACCAATTGCTGCTGATCATGAGGGAATGGTATATGAAGCCCGATGGCCAGCTACCTGCATATGAATGGCATTTCAGTGATGTAAATCCGCCGGTACATGCCTGGTCCGCCTTGCAGGTTTACAGGATAGAAAAATCAATGACGGGAAAGGGTGATATTAATTTTTTAAAAAGAATATTTCAAAAGCTTATTATCAATTTTACATGGTGGATCAACAGGAAAGATGCCAGCGGCAACAACATATTCCAGGGAGGTTTCCTGGGGTTGGATAATATCGGGGTATTTAACCGCAGTATTGAAACACCCGGAAACCACCAGCTGGAGCAGGCTGACGGAACGAGCTGGATGGGAATGTATGCGCTTAATATGATGGATATGGCATTGGAAATTTCCATGGTTGATGAGACTTTCGAGGATACCGCCACAAAATTTTTTGAACACTTTGTTCTGATCGCAGAGGCCCTTAACCAGCATGGCTTGTGGAATAATGAGGATAAGTTTTTTTACGATATTTTATCCAAAGACGGGGCTAATCCCATACACTTACGAATACAATCAATCGTAGGGATTACTACATTGTTTGCCGTGTCTATTATTGAAAAAAAGGTACTTGATAAGCTATCTGATTTTAGAAAAAGAAGCACCTGGTTTGAAGAATACCGGAAGCGAAACAATCGTTTCTGGCCAAACGAAGAACATACTGATGGCGAAAGGCTGTTGCTGTCCCTCGTACAGCGGGATAGAGTAAAAAATATACTGGAACGCCTATTAAATGAGGAGGAATTTCTTTCCCCAGGCGGTATCAGAGCCTTGTCCAGGTATCATAAAGAAAATCCTTATTCAGTTCATATTGATAATATTGATTACGCTATTCAGTATGATCCGGGAGATTCTACTTCCAGCTTTTTTGGCGGCAACTCTAACTGGCGCGGTCCGGTGTGGATTCCAATAAATTACATCCTTATTCAGTCGATACGCAAGTACGGAGAATTTTATGGTAATGAATTGATGGTGGAATGCCCGGTGGGTTCAGGTGTCAATATGAATCTTAAGCAGGTCGCTGATGAATTTACGAGAAGAGTTATTAGTTTATTTGAAAAAGACGAAGAGGGTAACCGCAGGATATATGGTAATGATAATGCTTTCTACAATCAGCCGGGTAATGAGCACCTCGTTTTATTTTATGAGTATTTTCATGGAGACAACGGAAATGGATTAGGGGCGAGTCATCAAACAGGATGGTCATCATTGGTAGCACAATTAATAAGTGAACTCGGGAACAAGGATTAATTTACACGCTGCAACTAATTTGATCCAGGCACTTTTTCAAAATTTTTTTTAATATGAAAACCCTACACATAATTATTTAGATAGATGATCAGAGGTTTTTTATTTTTACTTATCTTATCTTTCTTTAGCTTCAACGCACATTCGCAGAACAGGAATAACGTATGGACATTTGGAGATGCGACGGGATTAAATTTTAATACTGACCCCGTTTCCCCGTTTGTTTCCAAATCACGTGGCGCTGGCTTAGACCCTCCTTACTATCTCTCTTCTATTTGTTCAAAAAACGGCGACCTCCTTTTTTATACTGACGGCCTTATGGTATGGAACGGAGAAAACACCTTACTTTCCAGGTATAGTAAATGGTGGCCCTGGAACAGGAATGTTATTACATTAATTACTCCTTACGTATCAAACGATTCATTATACTATATTTTTGGAATTGATGCTGAAGACATTGACGGGCCAAATCCCTTTATGCTGCAGTATCTGACTACAAGAAGGTATTCGTCCGGAGATACACAGGAAGTGGTATACCCGAGGCCTTCCAACAAAGAAGAATTTTATACAACTTTACTTTCCAATACTTCACACGTGATAGCCGGGACGGCTCATTGTAACCAGGTTGATACATGGATCACTACACATTCTCCCGGAGCCCTTTATTCATTTCTGATAACTGCCAAAGGAGTAGATTCGGTACCCTCAGTGACAGCCGTTCCTGTATCTGTAATAGCCGAAAAAAAACTGGATACCAAATATGGAAACATTAAATTTTCTGCCAATGGGGAGCGGCTTATTATTCCGGAAAATGACGTCAATAAAATAGTGGTTTATGATTTTGATAATCAGAATGGAAAATTTGCAAATCCCAAAGTCCTTTCTGTTCCCGTTGATCAAACGTTGGAGGATATTGAAATAAGTGCAGATGCGAGTAAGTTATATTTTGGATCGTACGAAACCCTTGATCCCGATGTCGCAGCCGAACGTCACTATATCTACCAGATGGATTTGAATGCCGGATCATCCGCGGGGATTGAAAAAACTATTTACCAGGTAAATGCTGGTGACAGGGTGGCCTGCTTTCGCACATGCGCTATCCTCCGGCGCACGATGCAATTAGGTCCTGATGGCAGAATTTATGTTACCAGGCGCCAGGTAGTTGGAATGCCATTTGACCAAACATTAGGTGTAATAAATGAGCCAAATAAACCCGGTGTCGACGTTAACTATTCCGGCACACAGGTTGACCTTAAGACGGTCCCCAATTTTCTAAATTATAGTTATATCAGATCCGGAGACTTTACCTTTCGGCAAAATAGTATTGAATATAAAAAAATTGGCTGCATTGACGACCCGGTCAAGTTTGGCCTCATCTTTCACCGGCTTGATTCCGCTAAATGGGATTTTGGCGATCCATCGTCAGGGAATAATAATTTTTCAAATTTGTTAAATCCAGCGCATCTATACCCGGTTCCGGGTTCTTACACAGTAAAAGCTATCATTTATGATAAATGTTTTGCAGATACTACATCTGTTACCATAACGATTAATGACAGCAAATCTGTGCATGTTCCGGGATCAATTGGTGACACGGTTTTGTGTTATGGCGAACAGCTTTTCGTGAATGCTGCGGATCCATTAGCAAAAGAATACAAATGGAATGATGGAGTAAATGTTTCCGGGCGGGTCATAGATAAAGAAGGCGATTACACAGTTACGATTTCAAATAATTGTTCATTAGACAGGAAAACTTTTAATGTAAGCTTTAAAGTATGTCCGTGTAATTTTTATATCCCTAATGCATTTTCGCCTAATGGTGATGGGTTGAATGATGTGTTCAAGCCAATCCTTGATTGCATCCCCGTTGAATATCAAATGAAAATTTATGACCGCTACGGGAGTGTGGTTTACCAAACAGGTAAATCTACTGAGGGATGGAATGGCACTAAAAAACTGCATGATCTTCCTGCGGGAGTGTATATGTGGATAATTAATTACCATCATCCCGGTACTAACGACTTTATTAAAAAAAAGGGAACCGTTACTCTTTTACGTTAGCTTATTGTAGAATAGCTGATCATCGGAATTGAATAGCAAATTTTCCGGCCATTATCATTTTTTGAATGCTGTCTTTCGTCTTTACTTTCCCGCTAAATATTCCTTTGGCCATACCGGTTGAATGATCATAGGAATCGATTGTAAACAAAATTGAAGGCCGCATCGAAATAAAAATATCAGACTGTGTTGTGTTATCATAATATTAAAGGCTAACATTGTTCGTTGTAATGTTATACTGATCCTTGTTTAATGCATTCGCAGTCTCTAAAAAAACCGTCACTACCAGACCGGTATCAACGGAAAAGGCGGAAGGTGCAAAAGATGTAAAACCTTCTCTCCCAGGAGTTATAACCGCATTAGTTACATTGCCACCTGTTTATTGATTATGATGCTACTGCAATTTACTTTTTAGATGTTTTATGTTGGAGAAAAATGGACTACCCCGAGGCAGAGCCATCGAGGTATCAAGCAGAAGAAGGTTTATTTTTTAGTTTGATGAAAACCTTAGGTTTTCAAACTTTCCTATTTTACCCCGAGGCAGAGCCTCGAGGAATTCTTTGATTAAAATAGCCGGGGCTAGTTCATTCATCAATTCTCATCCAGATATATTCGACCGATACCCAAAAGTACTTCTCAATCAAGCTTATCATTTATCACATTACATTGTTATTTATTTCTCCGGAATGTGATTCGCACTTCTAAAAAAAATCGTTGCCTCGGCTTAAAAAAATTGGAGCGAAAATCGCCAAAAGAAAATAAAACTGCATATTTCAGGAGCGATCACTAATCAGGTCCTTCCATGTATTTTTTTATTTAGTTCTGAGAATATGCTTTTTATAAATTTTATTTACGATAAATTTGTTCCAAATTCTAATAAACCTTATTGTAAAAATTTAAACTCCTATTCATGAAATTCAAATCTACATTTTACATTTTTCTATTATTTTGTTTTTCTGCTACGGCCCAAACACCTATTACTGCTATAACTGTAAATTCTGTGACCTCTGCAGGAAGTTATTCTTACATAGATGGGGCAAATACATATAACTGGGGCCTTAGTCCCAATAATACTACCCAGTATTTAACCGGATTTACTTCAAGTAGTGTCGGATACAGTTATGCATCGCTCCCGGGAAGCGTGAAGTTGAGAAGAGTAGATAACCCTAAGACGACAGGCAATTATACAGTTGTTTGGGCTGAAGGCTTTTTATCAGGTGCAACAATTAATATTCTTCCTGCGTATCAGAATGATATGGAATTATTTTTTAATGACCAGGTGTATAATAAGGGCACGGATAATTTTTTTGATAATACTACTGCTACCAGTAACAATATTGAGCGGATGGATTTTATATTAAATAGTAGCTTTTCTACAGCCAACCCTGCCGAGGTAGGCTTCCCCGTTTTCGACCGTGGTGATGCTGGAGGGCATGATCCATTTGTTATTGCCGCGATATTATCTGTTGATGGGTTGGGCAATCCAGCCTCCTACAGTAATATAATAAGGGTAACCAACTCGGATTACGGTGATCCCGGACCAAATGTGAGTTTTAGAATTCTTAAAGCGCCATATCCTTCCGACCTGATAGAGGTAGGTTCCAATACGCAAAGCAGGGGCGGGGTTTATATTTCACTCCAGGATTTGGGAATTTTGCCCAACCAGGCTTTTTATGGATATTCAATTTTAGCAAATGATCTCCCTATTAGTGCGACCCCTGCTAACCTGGTAGATTATACCAACAGTACTTTTTATAAAACCAATACCGGAGTTTCCGGCGGTATAGATATGGCAGCTGTAACTGGTGTATACATTACTAACACATTACTTCCTACAAGATTTTCCGGGTTTTCTGCCACAAATAACGCGGATAATGTCAATTTGAAGTGGGCAGTTGAAAACGAAAACGCCGTGGATCATTATGAAATTGAGCGCAGCGCTGATGGCATTTCTTTCACATCGATCCAAACAATAAAAAGTGCTTCAACAAGCGTAGGTGCAAAATCTTATTCTATAATCGATAATATAGGATCCATATCTTCCAAAATTGTGTATTATAGAATTAAACAGTACGACCAGGACGGATCATATTACTACAGCAAAATTGTTGCTGTTAGAAAAAACAACCTTAATTCAGCAGTTACGATTTATCCGAATCCTGTAAAAGGAAATTTATTTTTGAATATCAAGAATTCTTCGGATACCAAGGCGCACATTTATGTTATAAATGCCGCGGGAAAAAAAGTATTGCTGCAAAATGAAAATTTATATGATGGCAATAATTCTATATCTATTGAAGGAGTGGAAAGACTTTCAAAGGGTGTTTATTTCATCTCAATAAATATGGATTCGGGAGACAGAATTACAAAGAAATTTACAAAGCTATAATTTTGAAGAAAATGAATACCGTTTAATCTTTTTTTGAGCGTCGTTGCTTAACTTTTTTCCCGCATCATAATGGTGCGGGATTTTTTTTAGTTGAAGTACCGTGTACCGGTTGCATTTTCCAGATCAACTTAGCGAAAGATTTTTTCGGCAGTTCAATATTCTCCGTTATAAAATTTTATTTATTTACGAATAATTAAAACTTTTTCTGTTTTTACTCTTCCATTATTTTCAATTTTTAAAACATAAGCGCCACCATGCAACGATGTAGTGTGGATAGTTTCTGTTGTACCGGATAATACCTTTGAGAGCAGTCTTTTACCAACCGCGTCATACAAATTTATTTTCGTTGTCCCGGTAACGTTAGCAGGTGCAGTGATGTTAATATAATCATTCGCGGGGTTTGGAAATACGGTAAAATTTCCATAGTTATTTGTATTGTGCAGTAGCACAATGTTACTATAAACATAAGCACCATCAATATCAATCTCCCTGATTCTGTAGAATAGGTTTCCATCCGGAATATTCGTATGCAAAAACCCGTACATGTCCTGGTTAGTATTGCTGATCTTTACTGTACCTGCATTGTTCCAGTTTCTTCCATCTGCGCTGTACTCAATTTCGAATTTGTCAGAGTTAACAGTAGGAGTAGCCACTATCCATTTTACCATAGCGGTAGTTTTATCAACAAGAGATACGTTGATGCTAATAAACTTTACCGGTAAGGTTGAAAAGCTGAATGGCGTTGGATTATTCTCACCAGGTTCACCGGCATTACCATTGTTATTTGGGTCCACAACATTCTCCGGCCCATTATTGGAAGAGTCTGATACGTTAATAAAACTTAAAGTACCTGCACTCCCGATGGTTGCACTGCCAATGGCAGAGCTTAGGTATATCCGCGCCGGATCAAGGTTTGTAATGCGTAAGCCTACCTGTAATTTTAAAAAGTAATCCGTATTCGCAGAAATCTGGTTGGGAAGATTTTGTTCGGCAATTAACAAATCCAAATTAGTGATTGCATTGTACGAAGGATTTAATGAAAGTCCGGCTACATTATTCCCTAATACAAAGGCCACATGTACATTGGAGATATTTCCGGCGCCGTACACCGACGCAAGGTCTTCAGACACATTTATATTGTTAAGCGAAACATTGCCCAAATTTTTTACATAAATCTCGTAAGTAAGGTCAGCAGTATTGTTATTTACTTTTATTGTAGTCAGCAATTGCTCAGTTACACCCAACGATGGGGTGATGCTGGTGTTGTCAATAGGCAGTTCGCCGTTTTGAAAATTTGCAGCAGTACTCAAGGCATTGTTAGCAATATCATATTCATAATAATAGCAGCTTCCTGAAAAATCGGAGCCTGTTATTTCAAGTTGCCCGTTTAAGTACGCGATGCCAAAGCAATTTTCGGGGAGGGTGTTTAAAAAAGTTGCGGTTGCATCTGTTGTTGTGCTGCTGTAGCCGGTAATTTCATATAGCTTCGAAGGGAAACTTCCGAGTGTGGCGAACATGCGACCATTTGGTAAAATGGTAAAATCGCCACTTGAAATACTTGTTGGAAAATTCCCCGCCGAAAAATTTACAAGTCTTGTATTTATCACGTCACCTGTGTTTACATCAAACTTATCCATATTACATTGCCCCGTAACGTCGTTATAGTTTGAAAATGACCAGAGGTCACCATTATTATCAAACTCAAAATTATTAGAAACATAACTATAAGTATAATCAGGCGTCGTATTAATAATTGATGGGCATGAAATATTGGCCGGAAGCCCCATATCAAGCACCCATATTTTTGTATCAATTCCGCTTCTTATATCGGCCACATATATTTTATTATTTTTTGGATTATATGCGATGAACACAGCGTAGATATTCGGCAACTGCGCAGCAAGGTTACATCCGGCTAATGGCGAAGGCGATGCAGCCAGCGGATCTTTAATGAGAGAAAAGGCCGGCTCCCCGGACCCAGTACAGGAGCCGGTTCCAAAATTGACGAGCAAAGAATTTTGAGCAACCGATACGTGGCCAGTAATACCAAATATGATTATAATAATTGATTGCCAGGTTATTTTTTTTATCATTTCATTAATATTAAACCGACTTCGATAAATGGTAATGGAAAATTCCTGTCTTGTCTGATAAAATGTTGGATCGGGCAGGGTACTGTAAAGTTGGAGGCAAAAAATACAGTATTCAACGAGATTGTAAATGTAATAATTAGCTTTTACAATTATAAAAGCTCCCGGGAAATTTTATGAGGCTATGGTGTAATAATTTGTAAATATTCTGAGCCGGAAGGTAAGTTGTACATCTAAAAAATTGCTAGCTTATATCATTGAGGTTCACCTTTTGCTGCGAAGAAGGATTCATTTGGTAAGTATGTATTTCACCATTTTTAAGCACTTCTACAATTCGATAACCATTGTACTCGGTTCCCCAACTGCCGGCTATATGCGAATCAAAAAAATAATACTTCCCATTGTTTTCTTTTACATCATCCTGGTCATGGTCATGCCCGTGAAATACCGCTTTCAGGTTTTGTTGTTTGTTAAATAAATCAACCAGGTCAGGACACGGCAGGCCGGCGCCTGTCCAACCGAAAGGTGTGATATGCATGAATACGAACAGGTGCTTTTTATCCGCAAATTTTGCCAACTGCAATTTTGTCCATTCTACATCAGGACAAATATAATTACCCTTGTCATCAGCGGAATTAAGCACGAGAAAAGCGGCATCTTGTTTTTCAAAAGCGAAATGCCATTTCAGGTTCCACAAACTTTCCCAGTTATCTTCAGAAGTTTGATCGTGGTTTCCATGTGATACATAATAGGGCATTGATAACTTATCCCATTTATTTTTTACAGCCGGAAAAAATGAAGCGTCGTCATGTACAATATCCCCGTTAATCACTGTAAAATCAATACCCCTGTTCCGCTTCTCTGCTTTTATCCATTGAATCATTTGGTCATGAAGCATTTCAAATTGCGTTTTATCCTGTCCGTAATGACCATCAGAAGCGATAGCAAATCGGATGGAAATATTTTCAGAAGACGAAGGTGTAAAAATGCCGGTGCCGAATGGCTGCATTATATTACCGGCACTTAATACAACCACACTGTTTAAACTTAGTTTTATAAATTTTCTTCTTGATCCTGTCATTTTTCAACGTTTGGAATGCGCAAAATTTAAATAAGAATATTTTGTCCCGATGAAATACTCAGCAATAATTTTTATTGCAAAAATACTTACACGAATTGGTTCATGCGCATTAAACATTTAGTAAAAATAAAGTCCCGGTGTTTACCAGTTTTAAAAAGAAATAAAATTCCACGGCTATCACCAAAGAATTTAGTCAATCATTAGATTTGCTTTTTGATATAATGTCGGGTGCATAATTTTGCATCCACCTTTTTTATTATCTTCATTCATATAGTTTTTTTATGGCTACATCCCGTCAACTTGCTGCTATAATGTTTGCCGACATTGCCGGGTATACGGCTATGATGCAGGAAGATGAGGCAATGACGATTCGGCTCAGGGATAAATTTCAAAAAAAGCTGGAGGAGGAAGTAAACCATCACAACGGCCGTATACTTGAGTTTAGGGGGGATGGAGCATTGTGCTGTTTTAGCAGCACAATTGAAGGGGTAAGAACTGCCCTGGCATTGCAACTTGAAATGCAAAGCATTCCTGTTGTCCCTCTACGCATCGGAATGCATGCGGGCGACGTAGTAATTGAAGGTAACACCGTGTATGGTGATGGTGTAAACATTGCTTCGCGAATGGAGTCTTTCGCCACTCCCGGCAGTATTTTTTTTTCAGGCAAAGTATATGACGATATAAAAAATCAGAAAGATATACAAGTGGTTTCCCTTGGTAAGTTTATTCTAAAAAATGTAAAAGAACAGCTGGAAATATTTGCTGTCAGCAATCCGGGTATCGTAGTGCCAGATAAAAATAATCTGACAGGAAAGGGGAAAAGAGTTCCAGAAAATAAAACACCGGACCGCTCAATCATAGTACTGCCGTTTATAAATATGAGCAACGATCCTGAACAGGAATACTTCAGTGACGGACTTACTGAAGAGCTGATAACCAACTTGTCAAAACTTAAAGACATGCGTGTTATTTCAAGGACAACCTCTATGCAATACAAACACACGACTAAAGATGTAAAGGTGATAGGTAAGGAGAACCACGTGAGTTACGTAATGGAAGGCAGTGTAAGAAAGCAAGGCGATAATTTGAGAATCACTGCGCAATTTGTTGATGCGGTAAAAGACGTTCATCTATGGGCGGAGACTTTTCGTGGTAGTGTCGAAGATATATTTGATATACAGGAAATGGTTTCAGAAAAAATTGTTGAAGCTTTAAGAATGCAGCTAACGAGAGAAGAACAACGAATGCTTGAGAAGCGCTATACCGATGATACCGAAGCTTACCAGCTTTATCTAAAGGGTCGCCATTTCTGGAAACAACGAAACGAAGAAGGATTGAAATCGGCAATTACTCATTTCGAAAAAGCATTAGAAAAAGATCCGGATTACGCACTGGCCTGGGCAGGTCTTGCTGATAGCTATAGCCTGCTGGGTGAATACACAAATATTTCCAGGAGAGAACTTTATCCAAAACAAATGTACGCAGTGAACAAAGCGTTGGAAATTGATAGTCGCCTCAGTGAAGCTCACATTTCACTGGCTATTTCTTTGATGTTAAATGAATGGGACTGGCAGAACTCAGAACAGGAGTTTAAGATAGGTATAGAATTAAATCCGAAATACGCAACGGGCCGGCACTGGTATGCCGAATTGTTATTGTTCATGGGTAAAACTGATGAAGCCTTAAGGGAGATTTCCATGGCTGTTGAGCTTGACCCGGTATCCCAGGGCATATTAAAGGATAAAGGAATATTTTATTATTATACAAGGCAATATAACAGGGCCATTGAAATGGCGTTGCTTACATTGGAACTAAATCCAAATTTTGGGCCCGCGTACCGGCTTCTTTCGCTCGGCTACCAGGGAATGAAAATGTATGATGAAGCTATTGCCCAGAATAAGCGCTGGGGTGAATATACAGGTAATGCGATGAAAACAGGTGTGGCGCTTGCCGATATTTATGCCGTTGCGGGCCGCAGGGAAGATGCCGAAAAATTAATAAATGAATTGGAAGAAGGTAATAAATTCAGTGCAAATGATTATCGCGGAATGGCACAGGTTTATGCTGCCCTTGGTAAAATTGATGAAGCATTTTCATGGCTGGAAAAAAGTTATCAGCATCATGAAGAATCGTTGTGCAGCCTAAAAGTTGATCCCAAACTGGAACCGCTGCATAAAGATCCACGTTTTAAAAAATTATTGAAGAGGCTTGGATTGGAAAAATGATTTTTGTAAAAGACCTTTTACTTTTAATTTATAAAGCCTATTATTTAAAGCAAAAATAGCTTTTACCTTTTGCTTATTTTGTAATAATCATGTGACTTGTATCCGTTTTCTTACCTAAAACTACCAAAGTGTAGTTGTAGATCGCTGCAGGCACTTTTCATGAAGTACAAAATAAGATCAGAACAATCTTTCTTGCGGTGGCTTTATTCCTTTCAGACGAATATAAATAGTAGTCTGACCGCGGTGGTGTGTCTGGTGCTCAAATGTTTTATTCATGAGTGCAAAGCGTGTTTCCTCAAAAGCAAATAATTTCGTTTTTTCAAAGAATTTACTTACGTCAAAATTTTTCACCCCCTTGATACAGTAATCATAGCTTGCATTTACATAATATACTACAGAATCTTTTGATTGGGCGGTGGGGCTATTCTCCAGGTCGCTCGATACAAATGATGGAGGTGGCTGGCTGATAGCACCAGACATTATAAAACCATTAGCCGTAGATAAATGCAGCATCTGCTGTGCAAAGCTTCTTATGCTGTCATTCGCCTTAAACGAATAATCTTCGGCTGGCATCGTATTCAGGTAATCAATTGTATATGACTTTGCTCTTTCCCAATCCTTAACCATTTGTGATTTTACATCATCCAAAGATTGCGCATGGCTTTGAGATACTAGTATAAAAGAGAAGACAGGTAAACACAGCGTTACCATTAAAATTATTTTTTTCATCTTGAATATTTTAAGAAAACTAAAATAATAAAAAAACAAATGATATTCAATACACAAAATGGAAACTGTTGCTTGTGTTACTTAAAAATGATTCACATCTTTATACCGAATTTTATTTAAGTTCAATGCAAGATGAAGTTTTGTCAATTGTAATTCGACATCGTGAAGTAATGCAAAATGGTTTAGGTTTCTTTTTTTTCAAAAGAGTCCTTGTCAGAACTTAATACTTATTATTGCACAATCATAAGGTTTATAGATTGATATCGGGAATGTGTAATATTTTTATTAAACATATCTTTGATTTTATCTATTTGTTCTATCCCATGAAAACGAAGTACTCCAAGGTTGTGTAAGAATGGATTTTTTTATCTAAAATATAGTTTTCAATATGGAAGAGAATTCCCCGCCGGTTGCCAATATATTTATTTCGTACGCTCATGTAGATGAAGATTTAAAGAAAGAATTAGATAAATATCTCAAAGTTTTAAAACGATCTTCTAAAATTCAATCATGGAACGACCGGGATCTTATACCCGGGCAGGAATGGGATGCAGAAATAATGGCCGCTCTAAGCCGGGCTAATATCATCCTGCTTTTAATAAGCATCGATTTCAATAGTTCTGACTTTATATGGGATAAGGAACTCGCTTCAGCAATGAAACGACATGAAGAAGGGACAGCCCATGTGGTACCGGTAATACTCCGAAAGTGTGACTGGAGTAAAATGCCTTACGCAAAGCTGCAGGCGCTGCCACGCAATGCAAAACCTGTAACAGAATATGACAACAAGGACGAAGCGTTTACAGAAATTGCCCAGGGGATCGAATCCCTTGTGGATTATATCAACAGCAAACAATAATTAAAAAGAGAGATTTTTTATTTTAGAAAAGTTTTATGTTAACGATACAATTAAACTTTAGATATAATGCCGGAAACATTGCAAGCCCCGCCTTTAAATAAAAGAGATAAAATCCTGGTTTATTTCCTAGCCGCCCCCGAAGATCAGCGGGAGTGCGCGGCAATAAAAAAATACCTGGCTCCAGTTATCAGAAGCTCTAGAGTACCAATTGAAATTGACAGTGACTTTGAAATACCTGCCGGTGAAGACACTGAAAAATATAAACAAAGGCTGTATGAAGCAGATATCGTTATCGCATTTATCAGTGCTGATTTTATTGATGACGAGGAAACTTACCAGCGTACAAAAAAAGTAATTTCGAGGTATAATAATAACGAAACGGTCATGCTTCCTGTTTTGGTCCGTAACTGCTTGTGGAAGTCTACACCGTTTGTAAACCTGCCGCTGTTGCCCAAAAATTTTCAGCCGCTGAATAATAAGCAATTCTGGAATAGCGAAGACGACGCATTAACGGCAGTGGTAACTGATATTTACGAATCAATAAATGCATTTTCTGAATACGCGGAATCGCATTCTCCTTCATTAACTGAAACAAAAAAAGCTCCTGAACAGCCAGGGATACAAGTTGAAAATAAGCCACCTGTCACATCAGCAACCGCAGTGCAACCGGAGGAGCAGCCTACTTCTTTCGCAGATATTAAACCACCCCCTGAAAAACCTCGCGTCCAGTTAAAATCAACAGTTCAACTTGAAGAAAACTGGAGGAAAAAATATTATAAAGATGTATTATGGAAACGGGCAGCGGCATTTTTCCTGGATAATTTATTAACGATGATTCCCGTAATGCTTATTGCTTTTGTGATTGCTACGGTAGCAGTAGTAGGGCCTGAAGAAGAGGTGTCTGATGAAAAACTTTATTTTATTTTCTGGTTCACTTTAAGTGTTTATTTTATCGTGTGTGCTATCATGGAATCTTCGCAGTGGCGTGGAACTTTTGGCAAACGAATTATGAAATTACAGATAACCGATAAGGACGGCGCCCCCGTATCATTCTTTCGGGCACTATGGAGAAATATTGTGCGTTGGATAATAGGGTATTCTTATTTATTGATTTTTCCATTGATTATTCAATATTTTACTTTCAAGAGCAGCAGGCAATTATTTCACGACCAGCTATCAAATACGCTGATTGGTGAGAAAATAAAAAAGTAAAGAATTTTTCACGCATGTCCTGTCAATTTTTATCACCAGGTATTACCCACCGGTTTACTGAATTCCATTTTCCTTCTATAACAACCTTATAAAATGAAGAGGGTAAATTTATTAAATCAATTGTAGCTTTTTCTGATTTCAAAGGAACCTGTTTTAAGAAAGAATAATTATCACTATTACCTTTTTTAAAATTATCGGAAGGCGTAATCCAGATTTTTACCATACCTGTTGAATCAACAGCCTTCCATGTAATATCGGCAATACCGTTAGAATAATTCACATCTGGATCTGTTAGTGATAACTTACCAATTAATGGCACACCGTCGACTTCTCTTGCAACAGGCTGCGTAAGCCTGATGTTCATGAAGCGGGCAATGGTAGGCATAATGTCAACAATAGAGCAGTTGTTTTCTTTGAAATAATTATTTATATCTTTTGCATTGGTAACAATCCAACCGGCTCTTTCGCGGTCGCTCTGGCCTCCGTGATTTTTACCGGTTTTAGCATCACGGCCGTGATCTGTAGTGATGATGACAAGCCAGTCTTCATTATAGTTTTGTTGCCTTAGGCGTATTGCGTTCCAGATACGACCTACCTGTTTATCGGCATAAGAGATAGCCTTGTAATATTGGGGGCCGTCACCATATTTATGTCCCATATCATCAGTATATTCCAGGTAAACCCATGAAAGATCCGGTGCGAATGTGAGAATGTTTTGGGCTGCCTCCGCGGCTATTTTTTCATCAATGCGGTGCATGTAATCACCGTTATCATCATGAGGATAATTTAGTGTGTCAAGTTCCAGGCCATCAACATGAAAATCAAATTTAATATTACCTGCCACAGGCATTCCTTCACCGGTAAGCTTTGTACGGTTGTCCAGCCACGAAGAAAAAATGCCGATTCTTTTTCCAGGATATTGTTCTTTTAATAAACGAAATATATTAGGATAATTATAATTTGGTTCTTTAATATCATTACCCCACACATTGTGTTTATTTACCCAGGTGCCTGTAAGAATACTATTATAACCAACCGCCGATATGGTGGGTGTTTGCGAATAGCCTTCTTTCTCGCCACCTACCATAGCTTTGGAATATCCTCCGGCTTTTTTGATTGCATCAAAGTTTGGCAGGTTTAATTTTTCAATCACGTCAGCAGGTATGCCGTCTACAATTATGAACATCGCTTTTTTTGTATTGACCTGCGCGATCAAAAATGTATTTGAAAAAACAAAACAAAGCCCGGTAAAAAACCGTATCATTTTCATGAAGAAATAATATTTAGAGGTATATAATTAAATTGAAGTGTTGGTTGAGCTTTCTTTCTCCAATATTAATCAAAATGATCGTTAGTGTTTTTGCAAAGTTACTGAAAAACCAAAGCTGGTTTCGTTCTTTGGACTTGTTATTTTGCGAAGAATTTTTGGGTTGTAATTTTTTACCAGCCCAAGGCCGGCCATAAGTTTATGCTGAATTTCGGCTTTTAAAGAAAAGGTATTATATTACAACCTTCTTGTACTATCTATTGGCAAGCTACGGCTTCACCCCCTTTTCCGAGTTCCCTTTAAATAACCAAAATCAAAAAAATGAAAACATTAAATCATGATGAAAAGGTTATTGCTTATTATCTGCTTACAATGTTTTGCTTTTGTAAGTGTGCACAGCCAGTCATTTACGGTAGATGACCTGGTTTCCCTCACTTCCATGTCCTCCAAAAATGTAGATCGCTTCATGGGCAGGAACAAATATGCCCTTAATAATAACAAAACAGATGGCAATGTAATGATGACTAGCTTTGTTGAAAAAGTAAAATCTAAAAACAAGGATGAGATACCAGGTCGCAGTGTTGACATGTATAAAAAAGATGGAATAAGATATTATGCTTTCCACACCACGTCACTGGTTGAATACCTTGAAGGCCAAAAACGATTAATAAAAGAGGGCTATTTTTATGATACCTCCAGGAATATTTCCAAGGACTCTTCTATGCTTTTTCAGAAAAGGAATCTTGCTATACAGGCAATGTCCGAAATGAAAGATAGTCTCCCCGAATATACTTTTGTATTACAGGAGAAAACAGTGCCCGATATGTCTGATATTAAATATGCTGAAGACCTGCTGAAATTTACATCACACGAATTTCTTGTTAGCTTTTTCGGCGAGAAAAATGTTCAAAAGGATCTTTATTATTTTTCCGAGAGCGAATTAAAAAGATGTTCTGTATTATTTGGACACAGTAGCCACCAGGTTGTTTTCGTGTGGAACGATGAAAATAATCTTACAGACCTTGCTTATCTTCTTGTAAGTAACGTGATACCAACCCAGGGTGCCGTGAAATATGATGGAGTATTTAGCAATAATGAATGGAAGTTGGAAAGTGGAATCTATTCCGGAATGAATATCCGGGACCTTATCAGGCTCAATGGAAACGATTTTGAAGTCTATGGCAATTCATCTGAATTCGCATTCATGGTAAAGCCCGGAGCAACCGGCAAAATCGATTTTTCTAAAACAGCGGTCATGTTGAGTTGCAAGGGTTGCAACACAGACAGGATCTTTGACAAACCAACAGTAAGAGCGAGGGACATTGCAAAAGAAAATCTTCCTCTGTATATTTTTGATATTATACTTTATCCTGTACATTATTAGGTGATTTTACACCCCGGAGGATAATAGGATTTTGCTACATCTCAAATTCCCATACCGATCTATAGTTGCCATACATTTCGATATAGGAAAGAAATGCATTATAAAAAGGATCAGCGCCAATGGTCGCGCTATCTCCAATAACGAACAGTTGTTCTTTAGCACGGGTGATCGCAACATTCATACGGCGATAATCTTTTAAGAAACCAATGTCGCCATCATCGTTGCTGCGAACAAGAGAAAGAATAAGTATTTCTTTTTCCTGCCCCTGGAAACTATCGATGGTGCTTATGCGCATTGGTTTGGGTAATACATCTTTCGCGGCTGCAACCTGCCCGGAATAAGGAGAAATAAAAGCAGTGTGTAATGGCTCAAGCCCTTCAGTTTCCATTAGCTTTTGCGCAATCTGTAATTCTCCCTCATTTTCCAGGCTAATTCCGTTGCTTCCCCGCACTTCATTAAATCCTGATCCGGCGGTATCAATAAAACTTATGTGAACGCCGGTATTGTTAAGATGCGCTGCAGTTTTTAATAGCCCCTTGTAAAAATAATCACCTGAAAAACCTGCGATCGCCTGCCGCATTCTGTACTGGGTATTTAACAAAAAAGTTTTGGAAGCTGTTTCCACACATACTTCTAAAATAGATTTATTCAACCCCATTTGTGCGGCTTCAAGGCTAAGCACTGTTGGGGGTAGTTGCAAATGGTCGCCTGCAAGCACATATTTTATTGCCAGCGGAAAAATGCACCACGCAAGCGGTTCAATACATTGCCCGGCTTCATCTATCACCAGCGTTTCGAATTTTATATGCTTGATCTTTGCATCATACAATCCGATTGGAGTTCCCAATATTACCTGTGCTTCATTGTATAATTTTTCCTCGTTATAAGCCTGCAGTTTTTTTATATCATTACGAATGTTTTTTACTTCCTTAAATAAAAGATTGCGTTGTTCCCTTTCCGCTTTACCAAAACTTCGTTTATATTTTAATGCCATCCTGCGAAATTCTTCCGCTTTTTTCTTTAATTCTTTTATCTCCTTTTGCTGCTTCGCATTGAAGAGTTTACCCTCTGGTGTATACGAAAACATTTCATGGTCAACCTTGCTGGCGTTTCCAACTCTCAGCACCTGTAATCTTGAACGTATAAGGCCTTTGGCGATATTATCTACAGCCGTATTGCTCGGGGCACTCACCAACACCTTCTCCCCTGCCTTTACCAACTGTACTATGGCTTCCACCAATGTCGTGGTCTTACCGGTTCCCGGTGGCCCATGCACGATAGTGATGTCTTCATTTTGAACAATAGCATTCACAGCACTTTGCTGGCTTTCATTCAATTGTTTGTTGATGAATGTGATGTCCACAGGTTTTATATCATTGCTCTTTTCATGCCTGCTATCTTCATGCAATTGATCAAATAGCCTGTACAGTGCCTTATTATTTTCCAGGTTGTTGAGCACTGTTTTCATAATAGTGATGGTACGCTGGTCCGGCGCCAGCTTTATACCAACACTATCATCTTCTATCCAGTCAGGAAAGTCCGGTGAAAATAAACGGAACTCACCAGCCCTGCCTTCAAGGTTGAGAAGGACACCTTTTACCGGCTCTTCGCCTGCACTAAAACATTCAATGGCAGTGCCATCCCGGAATTGGTTAATATCAGCAGGAAATGGAAGCCTGAAGCTTATTTCAGGATAATCAGCATAGCCAAAATTCTTACGGGTAACAGTTATAGGATGTAAAGCAAGCCCGTCTGTCTTCAACGATTTTAACGTATGCAGTTGATCAAAACTGTATCGTTTTATTTCCTCTTTTTCTTCTACAGCAATAGCAGCTAGTAAGCGTTTTATATAAGGATGAGTTGCCGGCATCGTGTGAAAATACTTATAACTGTGTAGTTGCAAACGATAGGCAGGATTACTTTTTATTTAGCAAATAAATAGATTGCTGCCTATATTTTCTTAATCAACTTTAGTAAACCGAAAGAAATAGACAAAGGGTTTCAACATCAGCCCATGCGATAGCTCTGTAGATGCAGGTTGTTGTACTTTTATCACCGCTGTATTTTTATTAGTGAAGCGCAATGTAACGGATGCACGGATTGATTTATTTGCTCCCGCATTCATTATGGTATCACCGGCCTTTCCTTCTGCCTGATCTTGTTGTAAAATTTTATAGTAATGAGAGCCGATAGCAATATCTTCAGCAGTGATTTTCATATCCTCTGCCAACACACAAGATGAGCAGCCGGCAAAACCATTAAATACGCTTAAAAAGGACGTGTCATTGTTTTTAAAATAATAAAACTGAACATAGCTTTTTATGGCAACTTTGTTTTCATCTATTGCGTCGATCTTCAGGTAGCCATTTGACGATGCGGCCTTTGGATCAACATCAGCCAGTTTCCAGTCGCCTGCAAAAGTCTCAATTAAGTTAACTTTTTTATTAGTTGATTTACTTGCGCCTTCACTATTTGTATTATTTACTTTTTTATTGTTGTTTTCAATAGTTACTTTTCTTTCATCCGTTCCTTCATTTGTAATGGCTTTATTTTTTGATGTTTCTTCCGGGTCAGCAGCAATTGGTTTGTTATCAACTTTACCGCTATCATTTGAATTTATTGTTGTTTCATTTTTGGCAGCTATTTCTTTGTGATTATTTGATGTATAAAAAAGAGTAGCTGCAATTATAATTACAAGAGAAATGATTATTAATATTGGCGCCGCGTATTTTATATAGAATGGCTTACCAGTTTTCGCAGGCGCTGCGGTGTCTTTAGGCTCAAACGATTCAGCAGTAGTGGTTCCTTTCAGTTCGTTGACCAGGAGGCCTAATCCTGAATGATAATTTTTAGTAAAATCTATGTGTTGTAATCGTTGCAGGCGGAAAGGCGTTTTACTGTCAACAAGAATTAGCGGGATTACCTTTTTATGCTGTTCCAGTGCATAATATACCTCGTCGAGCACATTATTGGATGTCACTGATTTTTCTGTTTCTATAAATAACAGGCAATCACATGTCTCGAGTGCTTTTTCAATTTCCAGGTCCCATTCCGATCCCGCCCTGATATCCTCCTGGTCAATCCAAACATTAAAACCTTCCTTCTTAAGATCAAGCGCGAGCCTCAATGCGAAATCTGAACCATCGGCTCTTGAATAACTGAAGAAAATTTTTTCTAAAATCATGTAGCAGAAATAGTTAGTTGAATGTACAGTTAAATGTTGAAAATTTGAAAAAGGATAGTTATTATTAAAAGCTTACAAGCTGAGCAATATTTAGAGGGCTTGGGAAACTTTTGCTTGTTTGGGGAAAACATCTCGTGGTAAGTAAAACGAATCACAACTTTGGATAATCGTGCTGTAAGAAAGTTTTGTGTGAAACCAATACTTATAAAGATATCTATAATAATATTTTATTCTGGCACTAGCATTTTTCTGTGTATATAAAAAAAGGCTGCTACAGAAATTGCAGCAGCTTCCAGGTATCTCAGTAATACTTTAAATAAGTTTTGCGGCAATGTATTCAACAAGTTTTTCTTCACTCATTTTATTGGATGTACTTTCCTCAGTAACGGTATTTTTGAACTGTGGCGTTGCTTCCATGTAGCGCATAAACTGTTCCTGCGCGGTGCCGGTACCTGTTACATGAACTTCCTCCGCATTTTGCATGTAGGTGAGTATTTCTTTAAAAAATTTGTGCTGCAATGTTTTTTCATCATGCTGTTCAGTTTTTTCATTACTGTTGGGTTGTGCACCAGCATTGGTCACATGAGCTAGTACCGTAAATCCTCCGGCATCTTCATTTCCTTTCCCCATAACGGTAGCATGATGATTATCCATCCATACACCAAATTGTTTTTTGTTCCTTTGAGACATAGTATTTTTTTGGAAAGGTAACATCTTAAAGTGTCTCGTGGAAATAAATGCATTATCCCCTTATCCACAGTTATGCGTAGCCAAATCCCGGCCAGGAGTTAAATTGTTTCAGTGACTTTAAAAGTTTATAATTCCCCGGTAGTTAATAAAAACCCAAGATCTTCTTCGGGCCTAATTTGCCTGGTTATTGGTTCAACATTATTGTCTCCTGCCGAAATTAGTATACCGGGACTATTACCCATAAACTTTAATACTGCTCCCTGCAATTGTAATGCAGTGCCTTCAGGTAGGCCAATAACTTTTAAAGCGGGATTCATCTTTATAAACTCAAATAGGCGCTGATGACGGGTTTCACCATTAAAGCCTTCGGGCTTTTGATTGTAATAATGCGGATTTATCTGGAATAGGAACACGCCCAAGGCTTTGAAACTTTGTGGTTGTATAACAGGCATATCGTTAGTAGTACCAATGGTAGGGCTTGTTATATTGGCTCCTGCACTCCACCCGATATAAGGTGTGCCCGCATTTATTTTAGTCCTTATGATTTCTAAAATTCCTGCTTCATACATATCATGCAAAAGCTTAAAAGTATTTCCGCCACCAACCATAATTGCATCACTTTGTTCTATGACACTTTGTGCAATATCATAATTCGCTAAAGCAATGCTATGTGGTAAAGCTTTTAAAGCAGTACTTACATCATTCACATAGGTATCATAATTTTTACTTATTAACGCAAAAGGAATAAATGCAATTTTTAGAGGTTGCTCCCCAAGAAAATCTTTTATGACAGGAGCGGCAGACTCCAGGTAAGCCTCATTACCCACACGTGAACTGCTTAATGCAAGAATTTGTTTTGATGGCATAAAACTATTTGTGAACAAAATTATTATTTATTGTACGCTAACCAGTTTTGTGTTAAGATTAAATAAAAAACTCAGTCAGAATACTAAAGCATGTTTCGTTCTTTAACATCGCTACTTGATAATTCTCGGCCGGGGTACTTTTTTAGTATTGAAAAATGTTGTTAGATTCGACAATTAAACACAAGAAAGGCAAATAATAAATAATCATCATGAAAAATAGATTCCTGTTACTCTTATATCTATCCGTTAGCGGCTGGGGAGTTTATGCCCAGCATAATAAGCCATCAGCGGCTCAGCAAAAAGCCATTGCTGCTTTAATTGATCGTTATTCTGAAGCGAGAGAGAGAAACGATACGGTCCTGCTAAAAACTATTTTAACCAAAGATGTTGATCAACTTGTATCAACAGGTGAATGGAGAACAGGGATTGGCGCAGCCATTGAGGGTATGTTAAAAAGTTCCACAACCATCCCCGGCACAAGAACACTGACCGTTGATAAAATACGCATGCTGGATGCAAATTGTGCTATTGTAGATTGTCGTTACGAAATAGGAAACGCAGGCAACACAATACGAAAGATGTGGAGCAGTTTTATGGTGGTTGCTGATAAGTCAGTATGGAAGATCAGTGCAATCAGGAATATGTTGCCAGCAGGTAATAATTAACAGTGCCTCCATTAATGCATGATTTGCTGATGATGGATATCATCAACTGCAAGCCAGGAAAGCTTCATTTTTTATAATTTGAACATTTCAGGAATCGCAGGGTAGGTTCTGTTACCGAAAGTTATAGATAGGCGGCAAAAATTGTATCATAAATTATTCTGCCGCTTTAATTTTTATCACTAATTTTTTTTCCACTTTATTACCGCCCGGCGTTATCAGTGGCCTGTGAGCATCGTTGGAAAAGAAAATAAAAAAGGTACCCGGGACTGCATCATATATTGGGCCTTCGGCATTGTAATTAGCTAAATCCTTTTTTTCATCGTAAGGTACCACTACTGTAGCCTTATTTGCTTCAGCAACTCCTATTTTTTCTTCCCCTTTAATTACATATTGCAGGTCAATATATTTTCTATGCGATTCCCATTTTGTTTTATCAAAATCCCTTGTAGTATCTTCTGTTATTGACGCAAAAACATTGTCATCATCAATAGGATATTTTCCAACCGGAAGATTTTCAAGATTATTATTTTTTATGAAAGCAAATGCCTTATCCCAGTAGGATTTATTAAGATGGTATTGCCTGGCAAATTCCTTCACGTTTACTGAAGAATGAGGTTTCAATTTTACACCACCAAGCCATTCCTCCTGTTTAAACCATTTTTTTGCATTTTGACCTGACCAATCAGTTTGGCAAAATCCCCTGGAAGATATTGCGATAACAAAAAACACAAATAATAAGCTTATAATTTTTTTCATGATAATATTTTATAGGGTTTAAAAATAAGATAAGTTTATAAATAGCGATCGTATTTATAAATAGCAATCATATTTGAAAAGTACCAACTCCTTTTCACCACCATTATTTGCCAATGGCATACCAACAACTAAAAGAAAATATAATGACTATCCGCAATTTGGTTTTAAGATTCATACCACGCATTCGACAGGGTAGCTATCAATAATCTGTCGAATAACTTTTCCCCAAAATACCTTCTATTGAACTTATAACAGAACTCACTTAAATAGTTTTGCATGTAAGTGTCTTTTATCTGGTGGTGCAATCCTAATAACTTCTTTTTTGCATTACTGATAGCAA
>JBKJRY010000417.1:0-5672 GCA_046593045.1 Chitinophagaceae bacterium
CGCAGCTCCCGGACATATACGTGCATACGATGTGCACACAGGAAAGCTGCGTTGGATATTTCATACAATTCCGCAACCGGGCGAACCAGGGTTTGAAACATGGGACGATTCAACAGCATATAAATATACAGGCGGTGCAAACTGTTGGTCCGGTTTCAGCCTTGACGAAGAAAGAGGAATTGTATTTGCACCACTTGGCTCTGCTGTGTATGATTTTTATGGAGGTAAAAGATTGGGACAAAATTTATATGCAAACTCATTGCTTGCATTAGATGCCAATACGGGCAAGCGAATATGGCATTATCAAACAGTGCATCACGACCTGTGGGATCGTGATCTGCCCATGGCGCCGGCTCTTGTAACCATTACAAAAGACGGAAAGAAAATTGATGCGGCAGTGCAGCCCACCAAGAGCGGTTTTATTTTTGTGTTTGACAGGGCAACAGGCAATCCCATCTACCCTATTGAAGAAAGACCGGTGCCAACAGAAAGTGAATTGGTTGGTGAAAGGCCCAACCCCACCCAACCTTTTACTACCTTAACTTTTGCCAGGCAATCATTAACAGAAAAAGATCTCAACAATATTGTGTCTGATTCTTCTTACCAGGAGATCAAACAAAAACTTGTCGGTTATAAAACCGGTTCTATGTTTAATGCTCCATCTAAAGAAGGCACCGTAATATTTCCTGGCTTTGACGGCGGAGGTGAATGGGGCGGACCCGCTGTTGATCCTGAAACCGGCATCATTTACCTTAATGCAAGTGAAATGCCCTGGATACTTACTATGGTTGATCTGAAAGATCAACCAGCAAAAAGTGAAACATATTTACAGGCTGGCCAAAGACTGTATGCAAACACATGTATGACTTGCCATGGCCCGGAGAGAAAAGGCAGCGGCAGCTATCCTTCACTGTTAGGTATAAATAAAAAATACGATGAAGACTCGTTTTTACAGCTGGTAAGTTCAGGGAGGCGAATGATGCCTGCATTTAACCAGCTTGCAGAGAGTGAGAAGAAAGCATTAGCATCGTTTATACTTGATGTAAGACGGGAGCAACAAAAAACATTTACCAGGCCTGAGACGCCGGCAGATGCCCGGAATAAAATGCCATACAGCGCTACAGGTTATAATAAGTTCCTGACTAAAGAAGGTTACCCTGCAGTTGCCCCGCCATGGGGTACTTTGAATGCAATCAATCTTAATACGGGTGAACTTGTATGGAAAGAAACACTGGGTGACTATCCCGAATTCAAGGCAAAAGGCATACACACCGGCTCAGAAAGTTATGGCGGGCCTGCTGTAACTGCCGGCGGCCTAATATTTATTGCCGCCACCAGCGATTCAAAAATGCGAGCATTCAATAAGCGTACGGGGAAGTTGCTGTGGGAAGTTGACCTGCCTGCCAGTGGCTATGCAACACCGTCCGTGTACCAGGTCAACGGCAAACAATACCTCGTAATTGCATGCGGCGGAGGCAAGCTTGGTAAGCATTCCGGGGATAGTTATGTTGCGTTTGCATTACCAGGTGCAAAATAATTTTTGCTGTTGGCACAAATTGTTTATCACCTTTTCCCGGGCAGAATATTGATACCGAAAAAATCGACAATCCATTTTGCGATTAAGGTTGCCCAGGTGGTACCTGCCGGAATTGATTATTCTGTTTTAATTTAAAGGAAATTTTTCTATGGAATTTGGACGTGTAGAACCCGAAGATCTAAATAATGTTGATTTCAGCCTTCCCGGCGAACCTGCATTCAATAAGAATATATTGAGCGGCAGTAAAAATAAAAATGCCAAAGTGTATATAGGTTGCGCCAAATGGGGACGGGTTGAATGGGTGGGCAAGATATATCCTGAAAAAACAAAAGAAAAAGATTTCCTCCAACACTATGTGCAACACTACAATTCCATTGAACTGAACGCGACTCATTACAAGATATATGGACCTAAAGGCATTGAAAAGTGGAGAGAAAAAGCCAATGGCAAAGACTTTTTATTTTGCCCGAAGATGTATAAAGGTGTTACGCATTTCGGCAGGCTTACAGGTAAAGATTTTTTAACGACGGAATTTCTTCGCGGCGTAATGACGTTTGAAGAAAATCTTGGCCCGATATTTATCCAGGTAAGCGATGCCTACTCTCCCAAACGTAAGGATGAGCTTTTTACTTTTTTGCAATCGTTACCAACAGATGTTCAGTTCTTCCTTGAAGTTCGCCATCGCGATTGGTTCAAAGGAGATATAAGTAAAGAGTTATTTGAAAAATTACACGCATTAAATATCGGAACCGTTATAACAGACACTGCCGGCAGAAGAGATTGTACACACATGCATATAACTCTTCCAAAAGCGTTTATCCGCTATGTTGGCAATAGCCTTCACCCGAGCGACTATACACGCATTGATGCATGGGTGGAGCGAATGAAGTATTGGTTAGATAAAGGCATAAATGACATTTACTTTTTCATGCACATGCACAATGAAGCTACGTCACCTGAGCTTACTGTGTACCTTGTTGATAAAATGAATAGCGAATGTGGATTGAAACTGATAAAGCCAACATTTGTGAAGAAGTCAATCTGATTGATATGGCAGGTGTGTGTGTTAGCATTTTGTAGAGTAAGATTTTTTTGATTATCATTACTGCTTTCACAAGATAATCCTGCTCGGTTGAGGCCGCCTATAAGCAATGGCCGGAAAGTTTTGAAAAATCTTTAACTTGTATTGAAATATTTTACCCAAAACAAGTCCCGCTTATGCATGTTTGTTTTCTCTCAAGTTATTACCCGCAGCTTTGTGGCATTGCCACCTACACACATTATTTGTCTGAGGCAATTTGCTCTCTTGATGCGGATTGTAAAGTAACCATACTTGCAGAAGAGCCTCTGGAAGCGCATGCCCACTCTGCGCTCTGCGTTATCGGCAGTTTCGATCGCGACGGCGACTATGCAAAGAATATAATTTCAAAGCTCAAAAAGCTTGCGCCTGATGTATTACATATTCAGCACGAATATGGGATTTTTGGCTATGACCAGCGCTTTATCAACCTGCTGGCGGAGCTTCGCGAGCTGCAAATTCCTACGGTGATAACATTACATACAGTTCACTCGCGGTTAAGTTTTTTTACCGGCTGCACACGTCCGCACCTAAGACGCATGCTAAAAAAGGTCGATATAGAAAATTATCAGCGTAAAATCGGCGAGCTGGCCGACCTGGTTATTGTTCACCAGGAAAATACCATACGAAATATTTTGGTAAGGCAGGGAATCCCCTCACGGAATTTACTTACAGTACCACACGGCACGATGCTTCGTGAAAAACTGAGCGTAGAAAATGCAAAAAAAATGTTAGGCATTGATACAAATACTTTCCTGGTTACAGCCTTCGGTTATTTTGAGCCATCAAAAAATTTTCATGTACTTATAGAGGCTTTTAACCGGTTAAGAAAAAAAATTCCTTTTGTCAAACTCTGGCTTGGTGGCCATATAAGATACCCTGCGCCTGAAACGCTCAGGTATAAGCATCGTTGCCTGAAGATGATAGAAAGCAATGGCCTCACAGAAGATGTGATTTTCGCGAACGAGGCATTGTCTGAAAATGAACTCACTTCTTTAATTGCCGCTACGGATGTGGCCTGCTTTGTTTACAACGAGGACACACATTCATCCAGCGGCGCTTTGCACCTTGCAATGGGCCAGGGCAAAGCGGTTATTGCTTCACGTATTTCCAAGTTCCAGGAATTAAGTGAAGTCTCCGATGAAATCCTGGTAAATCCGCACGCTGTTTCAGAGTTGACGGCTTTGTTGAAACGCCTGGTGCTTGACGATGTTTTCAGTTCTTATGTTAAGGAGAGAATACGGGCTTATGCGAACAAAACGGCCTGGCCCGTAGTGGCACGCGAACATGTAAAATCATACCAGCAATTATTGGTCTCAGCCTGATCGCAACGCCGCAAAATATATGATATGAGTAGTGTTTTGAACCGCGATAAAGTTTTTGTTAGCTATAGCCATAAAGATGCTGAATGGTTAGAGAGATTGCAGGTTCATCTCAAGCCCCTGCAGAGAGAAGGAAAGGTAGACTGGTGGGATGATACCAGGATTAATGCAGGGATGAAGTGGCGCATGGAAATTAAGAATGCCATTGATGTTGCAAGGGTAGCAGTGTTGCTTATCAGCGCCGATTTTTTTGCCTCGGATTTTATTGCAGAATATGAATTGCCGCCATTGCTCAGGGCTGCCGAATCAGAAGGCATGACTATTCTACCCGTTATTATCAGTCCGTCGAGATACCAAAATGACAAGAGCCTTTCCGAGTTCCAGTCCATCAACAAGCCATCGCAGCCCGTTATAGATATGGAGAAGGGGGAAAGCGAAAAACTGTGGGACCTGCTGGCTGCAAGGATTGAAGAGGCATTGAAAAGTGAAACAGGTATCGGCACAGGCATAAAAAAAGACCAGCCCGAAGCGATCGAAAGTGCTGATGTAAATTCTTCCCTAATTCTTTTGGATCTGCCTCCTGCAGTTGGCATTTTCATTAACAGGGATGATTATATAAGCGGCATAAAAAAAATGCTGTCAAATAAAGCCCGCAAGCTTTTAATAGTACAAGGCTTTATAGGCATAGGGAAAACACAACTTGCCGCGAAGGTGGTGCAGGAAATTAAAAAACAATTCGAAGGAATTCTTTGGATAAACTGCCAGGAAAATGAAGCGTCTGCAGATTTTCTTTTTGCTAAATTAAATGCCTTCTTCGGGCAACATAATGAGAAAGGGCTGAGCGGCATTTGGAACAACCCACTCGATGAGCTGTTTGATTTGAAAATAAACAGGCTGCTGCAAATATTGACCACGAGACCTTACCTCCTTGTGTTTGATAGATTTCATTACTGGCTAACGCCCGACCTCGATGTAAAAAATGCTGAAGTAAAAAAAATCTTTAATGCTATTTTACGAAATGAACATCAAAGTAAGATCATTGTCATTTCAGACAATCGTGCGCTGCTGGATCCTGAAACATTTGAAACACCTGTTGGCGCAATAATCGAGCAGTCGGTTTTCGGTTTGGATAAAGTTCATTCCATAGAGCTTTTAAAGGAAACCGGGCTAATCTTAGATGATGAATCGCTACTTGAACGCATCGCGGAATACTGTGATGGCAACCCTTCCATGTTATCTATATTCAGCTATCTCGTTACAGGCCTGCATCATGATCCTGAAGAATTGCTTTCGTCGGGAAAGATGCATGAGAAAATAAATAACCTGCTGGTCAAATCGGTTAAAGATCTAAACGCCGATGGATACAATGCCCTGGCGCTCCTTTCCGTCATACGAATTTCATTAAACAAAAAACAAATAAATGCGGCCGGTCTGCAGGTTAACAAAATAGCGCCTTTGCTTGACCGGTTTTTGATAACCCGCGATCAGCATTCGGGCAGATACGCTGTTTCAACAGCAATAAAAAATTTTATGCAGGAACAATTGTCGGAACATAAGAAAGAGGAACTTCACAAACAGGCCGCCGTGTTCTTTGCCTCATCTAAAAAAGACAAGCCCGAAAACTACGAGGAGATACAAATGGTTTTGGAAGAGGCCTATCATCATTTTCAAAGCCATTTGTATCTCCTCGTAGTTTTCGGGCTTGTCTTTTTTAGATGAGGCAAAGAACACGGCG
>JBKJRY010000129.1:0-9342 GCA_046593045.1 Chitinophagaceae bacterium
ATAATAAGTGAGGCGGCCTTTTTTTTGATGAAGTACATGGATTGTTTGTTCACAAATTCGCAAACAAGCCGATGATAATGATGAGTGCCATGTTCACGAATTACTTAACAACGTCCATAATCATAAAATCGTGAATAAAATTCTTTTTGAACATTTTCTACAATTGCTGTAATAAAGTAACCCGCTGCAGCAAAAGGTACAAATCAATTATTGGTCAAATTATTAAGGCGAAAGGGACTAAGCAAATGCCCAAAAGAGATTTCAGATGGATAAATGAAGGATGTTTGATGAAATGGTTACAGTAAATAAAAAAGGCATGAAAGAAAATCTCCACGGCTTAATTTTAATCAATTACCCGGAACAGGAATCGAACCTGCACATCCTTGCGAACGGCAGATTTTGAGTCTGCTGCGTCTACCAATTCCGCCATCCGGGCTTAATTTTGGGAGGCAATATTACGCATTCCGTCTAATCTCTCCAAAATACGTTTCAGGTATTTTTTCTTGTAATAATAATCTTTCACCTGCAGTAACTGGGCTTCGGTTGTTCTATCTTCACTGTAATCTTCAAATATCGTTTGAATTTCGTCATAGAGATTTTTTTGAAGCTGAAAAATTTTTGTTTCCGTTTCTTCGATATTTAAAATGTCTTCATCCATAAGACCTTCATTCAGCTCCATCATTTCCATTAAAAAATCGGGTGGCAGTTCATATTTCTCATCCGGCCCTATCAAGCCATTTAATTCAAGTACATATTTCATTGTGCTGTCAGGGTCTTTTAAAGTTTTAAATCCTTTATTGATATCAGAGGATTTTTCCAAAACCTCATTTTGTTCCTGTTCATTTGCGTTCGTAAAAAAATCGGGATGGAATTTCTTTTGGAGGGAAAAATATTGCGATGAAAGTCTGCTTTGATCAACAACAAGACTAACCGGGATTTCAAACAATTCAAAATAATTCATAAGCAAAGTTACAAATGAATGTTGAAGGGAAAATGTAAATTGCCCCTTTCAAAATTCACATGAATGTTAAAGATAGGATTGATAGCAGAAGGGAAAGTGCCTGCGGATAACAGGGTAGCGCTTACTCCGGCGCAATGCAAATGGGTACAGGAAAATTTGGATATCAGTGTTGTTGTGCAACATGCTGATTCAAGATGTTATAAAGATAAGGAGTACCTCAGCGCAGGCATTGAGGTGAGGGAAGATGTAAGTGATTGCGATGTGTTGCTTGGAATAAAGGAAGTGCCGGTAGCGATGCTTATGCCGGAGAAGACTTATTTCTTTTTCTCCCACACTAAAAAATTGCAGGCGTATAACCAACATCTTTTGCGTAGCATTATTGACAAAAAAATTACCCTAATAGATTATGAATGCCTCGAGCATAGCGATGGTACCCGTATCATCGGCTTTGGATTCTTTGCCGGCGTTGTAGGCGCTCACAATGGTATGATGGCTTATGGAAATCGTACAGGCAATTTTTCTTTGTCGAGAGTTTATAAACAAAAAAACTTTCAGCAATTGATTCATACTTATTTCGGGTTAAAAGTTCCCATCATTAAGGTCGCGGTTACAGGAAGTGGGAGAGTAGCGCACGGAATATTGGAAATAATGAATCTAATGGAAATTCACGAAGTAGAGCCTGATGAATACCGCAATGGAAAATTTACATATCCGGTGTATGTCCATCTGAAAGGCGCCGATCTCTATGCACATAAGCTTACAGGAAAGTATAGCCGAAGTGCATTTCATGATCATCCTGAAAATT
The DNA here is from genome assembly GCA_046593045.1 of Chitinophagaceae bacterium. GTDB lineage: Bacteria > Bacteroidota > Bacteroidia > Chitinophagales > Chitinophagaceae > Ginsengibacter. The sequence goes on from JBKJRY010000129.1 coordinate 1,767, forward strand.
TCAATTGTCTTTTTGATAATTATATCCGGGAAACTGATATCTTAATGAATGGAGTTTATTGGGAGACAACAATTCCCCGCCTGTTTGAAATGAAAGACATGAAGAGAAAAGATTTCAGCATCCAAACCATTGCCGATATTTCCGATGATCATAATGGCTCAGTGCCATGTAATCTTGGGGATGCTACTATTGAAAACCCCTTGTATGGAGTGGATAAAATTACGGGTGAGATTACAGCACCATATCTACCGGGATCGGTTGATGTAATGGCTGTCGGAAACTTGCCCAACGAGCTGCCACGAGATGCCAGCAGGTATTTCGGTGAGCAGCTTATTAAATATATTTTAGAGGATTTATTGAAGGGTGGTTCAGAAGTGATTACAAAGGCAACAATAACAAACATGGGCCGGCTTACCTCGGAATATGCTTATATGAAGGAGTATGCAGGTTTATAAATTTTTACGTCTCTTTTGAAACTCAACTTGTTTTTTGTTCCAGACCTGCTATTATTCTATTTCAGTTCCCCACCTTGAAGTCACGGGAATTATAGCTGAATTCAATTCCCACTCTAAACGCCATAGAATTACTTTCACAGGTATAAATAATAATCTTTCAAAAGGTCAATGAATTCATTTGAATATTCATTAGTAATATTTTTTACGGACAATTCAGATTGTTGAACAGCTATTTGTTTCCTTTCTAAAACCAGGATTGCCCGAAAATAATCATGCTTGGTTGAATGTCGTACCAGCAATTTCTCACTTGTAAAAAGACCCGCCCTTATGGCTTCCTTTTCAAAATATTCAGTTCTTGAGTACGGAAGCAAAACTCCAAATAAACCACCAGTTTCAAGCAGCCCTGCAACTGCAATGATTAGTTCATTAAGCCGAAGACTATTACTGTGTTTCGAATTTTTATTCCCCCCTTCTTCCGGCAAAAGATCGTTCTCATAAAACGGGGGATTGGCGATAATACAATCATATTGGGAAGTAACCGGCCAGCTTTTTATATCTCCACGCGATGCTTGTAACTGCCTGCTCCATGGAGATAATCTAAAATTTTCTTTCGCCTGGATGATTGCATTATTGTCAATATCTATTGCATCAATTAACGCACTTGTTTTTTGGGCAACCATAAGACTTAATAAGCCGGTACCGGTTCCGATATCAAGAATTTCTTTAAAAGATTTTTTTGCTATTTTCTCTGCCATCCATGCCCCAAAAACACAAGAATCAGTGCATACCTTCATGCTGCATTTATCCTGCTCAATTGTGAATTGTTTAAATTGAAAATATTCGTTAGGCATTTTTTACGTAAAATTAAATTTATGCTACATGATCTCTATAAGCAGTACGTAACGATTAAGAGCCGGAATAACGAAATACATCTAATTTATCTTAAAATTATGGTTTTTTGAAGCAATAATATTCGGAAATAACCGTACATATATTTTACAAACCTTTGTTAATTAAACGGTTTAATTTTAAAGCCCGAACCTATTTTCTTTTATTTTTACTTATGAATTCTTTAATGAAATTTATTATGAGCAAAAAATTTTTACCCGTACTTCTGATACTGATATGTGGAGGACTATTTCTTGGCTATGGAGTTATGGGCCGTGGAGACAGGAAAGATGATAATCCCAAAACCAAATATGAAAGAATACTTCGAAACGTCGGTATCGTTTTGGAGCAGGGGCACTACAGTCCTAAAAAAATTGATGACGAGTTTTCACAGAAAGTGTTCAAAAAATATATCGACGATCTTGATCCTGATAAGTATATTTTTTATCAGAAAGACGTTGACGACTTTAAAAAATATGATACAAAAATCGATGATGAAATTCACGGTGCTCCATTGGAGTCTTTTTTTGCAATCAGCAACAATTATCTCTCCCGTGTAGACGAGGTTTCTAATTTTTATAAGGAGATATTCTCAAAACCTTTTGATTTCACCAACGACGAATCACTTCAGCTTGATGGGGACAAAAGAAATTTCCCGACAACAGAAAGTGAGCGTTTGGACTATGGAAGAAAACGTCTGAAATACCTCGTACTTGGCAGGTTTGTTGATCTTCAGGATGAAAGAAACAAGCATGTTGCCGATAAAGATTCTGTATTTAAGCATGATGGAATAAAAGCCGATTCAACGCTTGAGCGTGAGGCGCGCAATATAGTATCAAAGCAAATGGACCGGTATTTTCAAACACTGAAAAATCACAATAAATCAGATGATATGTTCAGTGATTTCGTAAATGCTATCACCGGCAGCATGGATCCGCATACTACCTATTTTGCACCTGTAGATAAAAGAAGTTTTGATGAATTGCTTAGCGGTACTTTTTTCGGCATAGGGGCTCAATTAAAGGAAGATGATGGAAAAATAAAAATTGCGAGCCTGATAACGGGTGGCCCCGCATGGAAATCGGGTGATATTCAGCCTGAAGATGAAATTGTAAAAATCGCCCAGGGACCTGGGGAGGCGGTGGATGTTACAGGATACGCGGTAACTGATGCCGTGAAATTAATTCGCGGCGCTCAAAAAGGTTCTGAAGTAAGGCTTACCTTGAAAAAAGCAGACGGTAGCGTTAAAGTTGTTCCAATAATAAGAGACAAAATTTCACTTGATGATACCTTTGCAAAAAGTGCTATAGTAAATAGTACACACAAGATTGGCTACATTTATTTACCCGAATTCTACGCAGATTTTGATGACCCTTCGGCCAGGAGATCTGCAACTGATGTTGCTAAAGAAGTTGAAAAGCTGAAGGCAGAAAATGTTGAAGGTATAGTAATTGACCTTCGCGGAAATGGAGGTGGTTCATTAAATGATGTGGTTGATATGGCGGGGTTGTTTATTAAAGATGGTCCCATATGCCAGGTGAAAGGCCGTGATGAGAAGGCGAATATTTTGAGTGACAGGGATAAAGATGTATTGTATACCGGCCCACTGGCGGTAATGGTGGATGAATTGAGCGCATCTGCTTCCGAAATTTTTGCGGCAGCTATCCAGGATTATCATCGTGGTATTATTATAGGAAGCACTTCTACTTATGGAAAAGGAACCGTACAGCGCAGTATTTCCCTTGATCCTCAATCCGAGAGTCCATTGTTCAATAGACCTACGGAAGGGCTTGGCGACATCAAGCTTACCTTTAGAAAGTTTTATCGTATTAATGGCGGAGCAACCCAATTGCATGGTGTAGTGCCCGATATTATTATTCCTGACCGGTTAGAGAATGCAAAATTTCGGGAAAAAGATAATCCTGATGCATTGAGCTGGGATGAAATACCAAAGGCAAATTATAACACATGGAACCCTGGTTACAGTTTTAATTCAGTAATAAGTTTAGTCAATTCCGAGATAAATCAAAGCGATAGATTTAAGGGGATAAGAAATGATGTGAGTAAGCTTGACAAATACAACGATAACGAAACTCCGCTCAATATTACGAAGTATAGGGAAAAATTAGCAGAAATCAAAACAACCTCTAAAAGCCTGGAAGATCTTACCAAACTGGCAGTAGAGCTCAAAGTAGCGAATACATTAAACGATTCCGTACAGCTGGCAGGCGATAAAGACAAGATTGCTAAGAATAAGCAATTCCTTAAAAAATTAGGCACGGATATTTACGTGGATGAAACAGTGAAGGTGATTGATAGAATTATTGGAGAAGCAGCTTTGGCACAGCGCAAATAATATTTTTTGATACAATTGTTGAATAAAAAACCGGTATTCCACCGGTTTTTTTAGTGATAGATCCTTCCATAGTGATAGATCCCCAATGATTATCAATCAATATTCTTATTTTCCAATTCAGCTAACTATTGAATAAAAAATAGAAATGCGAATGGATACCTAATAAGGATAACACCGGTTATTTGTAGTAATAATTTTGGATAATAAGGCCCGGCTTAATGCATGAACCCATCCAGCTTTTTAATGCAAAATTTATTTTCTTTTTACCCTATCTTTGCGCCTAAATTAAAAAAATTTGGCTACAAAGTTTTCAAAGGAAACTTACCTCTACTGGTACGAGCTTATGCTTTTGCTCCGCAGATTTGAAGAAAAAGCAGGACAAATGTATGGTATGCAGAAAATCCGCGGATTTTGTCACTTATACATAGGACAGGAAGCTATTGCCGCCGGTTGTATGACAGCGACCAAGCCAGATGATATTTTTATTACTGCTTATCGCGATCATGCCCTGGCAATTGCAAAAGGGGTATCTGCAAAATCGTGCATGGCTGAGCTTTATGCAAAGTCTACAGGATGCAGTAAAGGTAAAGGTGGAAGCATGCACATGTTTGGAGTAAAGGAAAGATTTTTTGGGGGGCATGGTATTGTAGGCGCGCAAATAGGAACAGGCGCAGGTCTTGCATTCGCAGAAAAATATAGGGATACAGATAATGTGGTTTTGTGTTTTTTTGGTGATGGCGCCGCCCGCCAGGGAATACTGCATGAAACATTTAATATGGCTATGCTCTGGAAGCTGCCCGTTGTTTTCATTTGTGAAAATAATAATTATGCGATGGGTACTTCAGTTGAGCGTACTTCAAACGTTCCTGATATTTATAAACTGGCGGATGCCTATGATATGCCCGGAGATAAAATCGATGGGATGACTGCAGAAACCGTACATGACGGCGTTGCCAGGGCGGTAAAAAGAGCCAGGGAAAACGGTGGCCCTACTTTACTCGAAATAAAAACTTACCGCTATAAAGGGCATAGCATGAGCGACCCGGCTAAATACCGGACCAAAGAAGAAATGGAAGAATATAAACTGAAGGATCCTTTAGAGACTACATTGGCAACTTTAAAAAAAGACTTTGGTTTATCAGAAGAAGAAATTGAACTGATCAATGAAAGAGTTAAGGGAGAAGTAGAGGAAGCTGTGACTTTCGCTGATGAAAGTCCTTTCCCGGATGATGATGAACTTTACCAGGATGTGTATGCGGAAAAAGATTATCCCTTTATTATGGATTAATTCTTCAAAAATCCCCAACAGAAATCTAAGCGATCATGGGGGAATAAATGATTCAATAATTCAACCATAAAAAAATACAGTTATAATAAATTTAATTTAATGGCGGACAAAAAAATACAAGATGCAGACGTAGATGTGGTTCAAAGAGCCCGAGGCTTTTGGGCAGATTATAATAAACCGGTTATGTATTTTGCTTCTGCAGTAATAATAATACTGGCAGGCTGGCTTGTGTATAAATACATGTTTAAAATACCTAAAGAAGAGAAAGCGAATGATGTGGTTTTCATTACTCAAAAATATTTCCAGGAATTTAGTAATGCTTCTTCTGATTCCGTAAGAGTGATGCTGGCTGCGAAATGCCTTAACGGCGATGGTGTAAATCCGGGAGCTCTTAAAATTATAAACAAGTATCCTGGTACAGACGCGGCTAACCTTTGTAACTATTATGCAGGTGCATGCTATCTTCATTTGAAACAATATGATAAAGCAATCAATTTTCTAAAAGATTTTGATGCAGACGGAGCTTTTCAAATTAAAAGCCATGCCTACGGAATGATGGGAGACGCCAGTGCGGAGCTCAACAAAAATGACCAGGCACTTGACTATTATAAGAAGGCCGCTGATGTTGATGAGAAGGATGAATTTACATCTTCAGAATTTCTTTTCAGAGCAGCACTGTTTGCAGAGGTTAACGGTAAAACAAAAGAAGCTATAGAACTGTTTAAAAAAATAAAAGAAGAATACCCCCTTTCTGAGAAAGCTGCAGATGTTGACAGGTACCTCGCAAAGCTTGGGGAATTCTCAGAATAGTATTTACGAAAATTTCATGGCAGTTGTAAACGAAACTCTTTTCAAATTTGACCCGGGCATTCTTTCAAAGGATGCCTGTATTGTTATTGTGCATACTGAATGGAATGCTGATATTGTAGATAAACTTTTAGAAGGATGTCTTACAATTCTCAGGAAATATGGCATGCATAATTATAAAATTGTTACCGTTCCGGGCGCCTTTGAAATAGCGTTTGCAATAAAACAATTTTGGGATACTTATCATAATAAATTTGAAAAGCCACAGGCATTTATTGCACTCGGTTGTGTAGTGCGTGGTGGTACGCCTCATTTTGATTATGTGTGTAAGGCAGTTACTGATGGGATGGTTCATCTTAACATGTCATTGCCTGTCCCTACTATATTTGGCGTACTTACCGTCGATGATGTACAGCAGGCGATGGACCGGGCGGGCGGTGTTCATGGCAATAAGGGTGAGGAAGCAGCCATATCAGCTTTAAAAATGATGACACTTAAATATTCAAAATCCTAAGCTGCTGGAATTTTGGATAAAACCATTACAAACAAACTTGTTTAGATAGATCGCCAAGAAATTTTACCATGAGAGTTCAGTTATTTGTTCCATGCTTTATAGATCAGCTATACCCGCAAACTGCTTTTAACATGGTAAAAGTGTTGGAAAAAGGTTGTTGTGAAGTGCATTATAATACAAGTCAAACCTGTTGCGGTCAGCCAGCCTTTAATGCAGGTTTCTGGAATGAGGCAAAGGATGTTGCTCTCAAATTTTTAAAAGATTTTGACGGAACGGATTATGTTGTTGCGCCATCTGCCTCTTGTGTTGGCTTTGTGAGAAATTATTATAACGGGCTTTTTGAGAATTCGTTTCATCACAACCAGGTTAAAGAATTATCTGCGAGAATTTTTGAATTTTCAGAATTTCTTACAGAAGTTTTACAGATTGAAAACTTTGGTGCAGAACTCAATGCAAAGGCAACTTATCATGATAGTTGCGCGGCACTGCGCGAATGTAAAATAAAAGATGGTCCACGGAAACTACTTAGGAAGGTAAAAGGCCTTGAATTAGTTGAAATGATTGAAACAGAAACCTGTTGTGGATTCGGGGGGTCATTCGCGGTGAAATTTGAATCGATATCAATTGCAATGGCAGACCAAAAAGTAAATCATGCCCTTGATACAAATGCAGACCTCATTATCTCGACCGATCTAAGCTGCCTGATGCATCTTGACGGTTATATAACCAAAAAGCAACTCCCAATTTCAACAATGCATATTGCCGATGTACTTGCAAGTGGATGGGATTAGTTTCAGAAGCTGTTTGAGTTAATTATTTTAAAATCCTTATGAACGAGATACTAGCTGTCCTCATATTGGAAGAAACAGAAAAGTTGTAGTTATCATGAAATTTCTCCTAGAAAAATGTTCAACTGGTAAAAATATTAATTAACTCAAACAGCTTCTCATACTTTCAAAATTTTTAGATAAAAATATTAGGATATATGTATTTCCATATTCCTTTTTTCAAAAATGCAAATTTCGTATTGTAAAGTTCCAATAAATTTTGTATGCCTTGCATGGATAATTTTTTCATCCACTATTAAGAACTTTCTCCAAGTCTAATTTTCATATCCCGGTACAGTTATAATTTTAAAAAAAAATTCTAATAAATACTTAGAAGCTGTTTGAGTTAATTAATATTTTTACCAGTTGAACATTTTTCTAGGGGAAATTTCATGATAACTACAACTTTTCTGTTTCTTCCAATATGAGGACAGCTAGTAT
>JBKJRY010000135.1:0-9347 GCA_046593045.1 Chitinophagaceae bacterium
GAGGCTAAAATAATCCGCGAGACTATCGGACAACAGGAGCTAAAACCCTTCATTTTTTTAAATAATAAAAACTAAGGTCTGCAAACTTATACAATAGACCAGGTTTCCCTTCCCCTTAAAAGTTTATCAAGATCGCCCTTTCCTTTGGAGGATAATGCTTCTTCAATTTGCATTGTCATAGCATCTTCATAACAGGCTCTATCTTTTTTATATAAAACTCCAAAAGGCCTTGGCAAATGATTTTCGATTGATGGATGATCAAATATCCTGGCAAGAATTTGGGCCTTGTTAAAATCGCTTTCATCATGGATCCACAAATCATTTTCACTGGATTCACCATTTAGTCCCACCACAACTGGCTTTAATCCATCAAGTTTAATTCCTTTATTTTTTTCATTACCAAATACCAGGGGTTTGCCATTTTCAAGGAACAACGCTTCTTCAGGTTTTGACTTCTTTTCAGTGAAAATTTCAAAAGCGCCATCATTGAAAATATTGCAATTCTGGTAGATTTCAAGGAATGAACTACCCTTATGTTCCTGTGCTCTTAAAATCATTGCCTGCAAATGTTTAGGATCCCTGTCCATACTTCTGGCAACGAAAGAAGCATCGGCTCCAAGAGCTAAAGCCGCTGGATTAAAAGGATGATCTATACTTCCCATTGGAGTACTCTTCGTAATTTTTTTCTGCTCACTCGTTGGCGAATATTGTCCTTTTGTAAGCCCATAAATTTCATTGTTAAAAAGCAGGATGTTCACATCAAAATTTCTCCTGAGTAAATGAATAGTATGATTTCCGCCAATACTCAGACAGTCGCCATCGCCGGTGACGATCCAAACACTCAACTCAGGTCTGCTTGCTTTTAGACCGCCTGCTATTGCCGTAGCACGGCCATGAATACTGTGCAATCCGTAAGTATTCATGTAATAGGGAAAACGGCTGCTGCAGCCAATTCCGGATATAATCACGATATTTTCTTTTGGAATCCCCAGGCCGGGCATTATCTTTTGAACTTGTGCGAGGATAGAATAATCTCCGCATCCCGGGCACCATCTTACTTCCTGGTCGGTGACAAAGTCTTTTGCGGTTAAAGCAACGGGACTACTTGCAGTTTCACTCATTTTAAACTAATTATGTCATCAAAGTTAATACATACAATGTTACAGGAAACGTAATCAATTATAAATATTCAATAATAATTTTTTTGGAAAATTCAAAACAGGAATATCCCTCACACCGCATTCACTATTCGATAAATAACGCGTTATTTATGGATTCGTGGAAGAAAAAAATCCATGGAATACCCGCTAAAAAGAATTTAGCACAATGGCCTAATGATTTTGTAATTCTTCCCAATCCTCAATGCTCTGCGGGTTTCGGGAATCACATAGTTCCGCCAACAATGTTTGTCACACCAAAACTTTCTTACATTTTTTGTTGTTATACCAAGTTCATAAGATTTATCAAGATGGTATTTAATGCAATCATCGCAACGTAAAATCATAATGGCTACAAGACCTAACATTTCTTTGATTCTCTTATAAAGGACTCCATCATCATAGGTGTTTGTGTATTACATCATTCATCTTTTTGCCGTAATCATTAAATTCATTTATGAGTTTTGACATTTCACATTCATTTTTATTATTTCATGATTCTCAAAGTTATATTCAATCCATTTCACAAGTTCAATTTCAGTAATTTTACTTCTTAAAAAATTATATGCCAGATAAAAAATATGACTTTGGAATGGTTGGCCTGGGAGTTATGGGAAGTAACCTGTTGATGAATATGGCAGATCATGGCTTTGCTGTAATTGGGTATGATAAGAATCCGGATAAAACCAAATTGTTTGAAGCAGCTGCTCCGGAAGGTGCCGTTGTAAAAGGAGTAAACGTGCTCCAGGAAATGATTAACGTATTAAAAGTGCCGCGTAAAATTATGATGCTTGTTCCAGCGGGGAAACCGGTCGATAGTGTTATCAATGATCTTTTGCCATTACTGGAGAAAGAAGATATTCTGATAGATGGCGGCAATTCGCATTACATTGATACAATTAAACGGATTCACCTGCTGCAGGACAAAGGATTGCATTTTATGGGGATTGGTATTTCCGGCGGTGAAGAAGGTGCTCGTAGGGGGCCAAGTATTATGCCGGGAGGAGATCATGAAGCATATAAAGAGGTGGAACCTGTTTTAAAATCTGTTGCGGCGAAAGTAAATGGGGAACCATGTGTTGGCTACCTTGGGAAAAATGCGGCCGGTCATTATGTAAAAATGGTTCATAACGGCATAGAGTATGCGATAATGCAATTATTAAGTGAATGCTACGATTTGTTGCATAACGGCATTGGCTATAGTAATGATGACATGCACAAGGTATTCAAAGATTGGAATAAAGGCGATATGAAATCGTATCTGCTGGAAATATCGGCGGCTATTTTTGAGGTAAAAGATGAAAAGGTAAAAGGTGAATACCTGGTGGATATGATACTGGATAAAGCCGGTGCAAAAGGAACAGGAAAGTGGACATCACAGGAAGGCCTTGACTTGCCAATGCCGATACCTTCAATAGATGCGGCAGTTATGATGCGTAACTTATCATCTCTTATTGATGAAAGAAAAGAAGCCGCCCGGATATACAATACAGCATGTATGAAAATTGAAACAGACCGGGACACTTTTGAAGCCTCCTTACACGATGCACTGTATTTTGCAATGGTTATCAGTTATGCGCAAGGGTTAACTCTGCTTTCAGCTGCTTCCAGGGAGTTGAAAATGGAAATCCCTCTTCACGGTGTTGTAAGTGTCTGGCGGGGGGGATGTATTATACGTTCCGGTTTTCTTGACATTTTTAAGACTGCTTATGAAAAGGCTGATCTCGTAAATTTGTTGCTTGATAAAAACATTGCCGGCCTCTTGATGCAAAAACTTAAAGGCCTTCAAAATACGGTATCGCTTGCAGCTCTCAATAATTATCCATCTGCGGGACTTTCAGCCTCACTAAATTATTTCAATGCATATAGAAGAAGCCTCTTGCCTACAAATTTGATACAGGCTCAACGGGATTTTTTTGGCGCACATACTTATCAAAGGATTGATGAGGAAGGAATTTTTCACACGAAATGGGGGACAGATGCTGAAACTGTTTCCACAAAATCTATAAATACAAACTAATATAAAATGCTGGATTATAAAAAATTATCGCCTTCACTCATATTCATTTTTGGCGGAAGTGGAGACCTGAATTATCGAAAAGTAAATCCGGCCTTGTATAATCTTTTCATTGACGATGCAATGCCCGGAAATTTTGATATAGTTGGTATTGCAAGATCAGAATATGGTGAAGGTGAATATGAAAAACGTTTAAAAGAAGGTATAGATAATTTTTCCAGGAGAAAAGGAACTAAAGAAAGTTGGAAAGATTTTTCAAGCCATCTTAGTTATGTCTCAATGGATGTAAAAGACGCTAAAGAATATAAAAAAATAGAAAAGATAACTAAGGATAAAGATGCCGAATACGGAGCACATCCGAATGTTATTTTCTATATGGCAGTAGCTCCTCAACTGGTTGCTGACATCGTTAAAAATCTGGGAAGTTTAGTTCTTTGTCATGATGTTAATTGTACAAGAATTGTTGTCGAAAAACCATTTGGCCATGACCTCGCAAGCGCAAAAGAAATGAATTGCCTGCTGAGTAAATACTTTGAGGAAGACCAGGTGTTCAGAATAGATCATTATCTTGGTAAGGAAACAGTTCAAAATATTCTTGCGCTTCGGTTTGCCAATGCTCTATTTGAGCCTATATGGAACAGGAATTATATTGATCATGTTCAGATAACGGCTGCGGAGACTGTGGGTGTGGAAGGCCGTGGAGGATATTATGAAACATCGGGCGCTTTACGGGACATGGTTCAAAACCACATTTTGCAGTTGCTTTGCATGATTGGTATGGAGCCTCCCGTCTCCTTTGAGGCCAACGAGATTAGGAACAGGAAAGTGGATGTATTACATGCACTTCGAAAAATAACCAAAGACCAGGTACAGGAATATGCCGCACGTGGTCAATATGATGAAGGATGGATGCAGGGTGAAAAGGTTACCGGATACAGGGAAGAAAAAAGTGTATCTCCTGAATCCAATACAGAGACTTTTGCAGCAGTTAAATTTTATATTGACAATTGGCGCTGGGAGGGCGTACCGTTTTATGTTCGCACTGGAAAACGTTTGCATGAAAAAAGTACGGTATTAACCATCCAGTTTAAACCCGCGCCGGCGTTTGCGTTTCCTAAGGAAGCTGCAGAAACATGGAGGCCAAACAGGCTATCTATCAGCATATCTCCTGAAATGGATGTAGGCCTGCGTTTTCAATCAAAACGGCCCGGGCAAGCCATGATTCTCAATCCTGTTGACATGATTTTTAACTATAAAGATGAATATAATGGTGAAGAGCCTGAAGCATATGAAACCCTTCTTTATGATGTTATGGATGGTGACGCTACATTGTTCATGCGTGCGGACCAGGTAGAAGCGGCATGGGAAGTTGTGATGCCTATTCTTGATGCGTGGGGAGCACGTAAACCTATGGATTTTCCCAATTATTCACCCGACTCCTGGGGACCCGAGGATGCTGAAGCTCTTATTGCTAGGGATGGACATAACTGGGCAACATTACCGGTAAAAAGAAAAAAATCAAAATGAAATTGAATGTATACAAATCGGCGGAAGAATTAAATGACGGGTTAGCTGCATGGATATGTGACCTTATCAATTCCACGTTGCAAAACCAGGAATTTTTCACGTTAGCATTATCTGGTGGTAATACCCCGAAAATGCTTTACAGGAAATTAGCATCACCTGGTTTTTTAAAAAAGATCAACTGGGAAAGAGTACATATTTTTTGGGGCGACGAAAGAGCAGTTTCTGCTGATGATGACAGGAACAATTCAACTATGGCCTATAAAAATTTGCTGAATTATACAGGTATTCCCGAATCACAGATACACAAAATGCGGGTAGATATTATGCCCGTGTTTGCTGCAAAAGATTATGAACATGTTTTGCATACTTATTTTGATAACACTGAAAATAGCTTTGATCTTGTCTTATTGGGTGTCGGTGATGATGGGCATACCCTTTCTCTATTTCCTGGTTCGGGTGATCTTGAAGAATCTAAGCCCTGGGTAAATGCTGTTTATAACTTAAAACAACATATGTACAGGCTTACATTAATGCCTTCTATTGTGAATAAAGCTTCAAATATAGCTTTTATGGTTACAGGGGAAAATAAATCAGAAATAGTTCAGCGGGTGATAGAAGGACCTTATGATCCTGAAACACTACCAGCGCAAGTTATAAACCCCATAGGAGGTGAGCTTTATTGGTATTTGGATGAAGCTGCGGCGAAACAATTGATCCGGTGAAATCTTTCAGGGATCATAGCTATGAAGCTCATGCCTAACTAAAAAATTCTTACAAATTTTTTTGCATATTTATAGCAATATGCTCTACAGATAATTTTTTTAAATCATTTGCAGAATATTTTAAAAATTCATTTATATTTCAGTAAAATCAGGATCATGACATTATTTGGATTTCTAATCTTGCTGCTAATCGCAGCTATTTGTGGCGGCATTGGCCAGGCCCTTGCCGGCTATGACCTCGGTGGTTGCCTTGTATCAATTGTAGTGGGCTTTGTAGGCGCATACATCGGGCTATGGGTTGCAGGTAAAATGGGGTTGCCTCATTTTTTTGAAATTAATGTAGATGGAAAGCCATTCCCGGTAATATGGGCAGTCGTAGGCTCCGCCATATTTACCTTTATTGTTGCACTGCTGCGTAGATTATTTACCGGGAGAACATAATCATTCGCACAAGATAATTTTTTCGCCATCATACTTGGCCTTTAACGTAAATAACAATTAACCTTCTTTTTCTATCCATTTTTATCTAATAATAAGTAGGGACAAGGAATTTCGAAATCCATCCGTTATATTTGAAGTTCACATTTTTTTAAGAAAGTATGTTTAATCTTATTCTTTTTGGCCCGCCGGGTAGTGGCAAGGGTACACAATCAGAGAAATTGATCGCTAAATACCATCTAAAACATCTTTCTACAGGAGATCTTCTCAGAAGTGAAATTTGCCGTAAAAGTCCATTAGGTATTGAGGCGAAAAAGTTTATGGACAAAGGCCAACTCGTTCCTGATGAAGTTGTGATTGGAATGATTAGTTACGCACTTGAAGAAAACCCCAATGCCAATGGTTTTTTGTTTGATGGCTTTCCGCGCACTTCAATGCAAGCACAGGCCCTTGATAAACTTCTTGAGCTAAAACATACTTCCATAAGTGTAATGCTTGCATTGGATGTAAGTGAAGAAGAACTTGTAAAACGCCTGATAAAACGCGGTGAAACCAGTGGCCGCACGGATGATAACAACGAGCAGGTAATACGGATCCGCATACTAGAGTATAATAAAAAAACAGCTCCGGTAGCGGAATATTATCAAAAAGCTAATAAGGTTGTAATGATAAAAGGAGAAGGAACTGTTGAAGAAATATTTCTTGCTCTTACAAAAGAGATTGATGTGAGGATGAAAAAAAACAAGACATCGACATAACATCGTCCGCAATGCTTGAAGCAAAAAAAGAGTTTTTAAAAAATGATTTTATAAATCTCCTGAAAAAACTAAATGGTGATGAAAAAGGAATATGGGGCATAATGAATTCCCAGCAGATGGTGGAACATTTTACTGATGCCATAAAAAATGCAAGCGGCAAATTAATTCTCCCTTATTTAAATGAAGGGGAAAGGTTACAAAAATCAAGAGATTTTTTGATGAGTGAAGAGCCTTTCAAAGAAAATATTAAAAACCCCCTGATTCCTGGAGAAGGAATTCCATTTCGCCAGCCTGATATCTCTTCAGCTATTGATAAGTTACAACAAGAGTTTGATTATTTTTTTTTAACGTTTAGTAAAAACCCCGAATTTAAAACAGGCAATGCTTTCTTTGGCGACTTGGACTATCGAATGAATGTTCAATTATTGCACAAGCATGCTATCCATCATCTCAGGCAATTTGGATTGGTTTAGTATTATAACTCTTCAGCATTCACTTAAGGCATTTAACAATTGGGTGAAATTTCGTTTAACCTGGGGAAATGGTAATGACAAATTTTTATAAATCATCCTCGGAAGAGGAAAAGATGAAATTCCATCTTCTAATAAGAAATCTTAGGAACTGAAACTGGTCTTTTTTTTAGATATAACTTCAAATAACTTTGATAAAAGTTTACATGAAATTAGGAAACTATATAACGGGGAAATGGATAGAAGGTGACGGGGACGGGCAGGAATTGTATAATGCTGTAAACGGAAAAACGGTTGCTTTTGCTACTACAAAAGGATTGGACTTTGCATCGATCCTTGATTATGGAAGAACAACAGGCAGCCCGGCACTTAGGAAAATGACATTCCAGCAAAGGGCGCTTATGCTGAAAGCATTGGCCCTTCACCTGCTTCAACATAAAGAAAAATTTTACACAATCAGCTACAAAACCGGGGCGACCCGCTCCGATAGCTGGGTGGATATAGAAGGAGGAATTGGTAACCTTTTTTCAAATGCATCACTGAGGAGAAAATTGCCAAATGAAGTATTTGCATTGGATGGAGGTAATATCGGCTTAAGCAAGGAAGGAAGCTTCGCGGCTCAACATATCCTTTTACCAAAGGAGGGAATTGTTATACATATTAACGCATTTAATTTTCCGGTGTGGGGCATGCTTGAAAAAATTGCCGTAAACTTACTTGCAGGTGTAGCCGCAGTTGTAAAGCCGGCATCTGTTACATCCTACCTTACGGAGGCCGTGGTAAGAGAGATTATTTCTTCTAAAATTTTACCCGAAGGAGCTTTGCAATTGATTTGCGGATCTGCAGGAGATATTCTGGATCATGTAAGGTCGCAGGATGTTATAACCTTTACAGGTTCTGCATCTACCGGGTTGCAACTAAAAAGCAATCCTCACATATTAAGTGAAAATGTTCCTTTCAATCTTGAAGCTGATTCTTTGAACTGTATAGTTCTTGGCAATGATGTAACGCCTGGTATGCCTGAGTGGGAAATTTTTATAAAGGAAGTACGAAAAGAAATGACAGCAAAGGCTGGGCAAAAATGCACAGCTATACGCAGGATTTTTGTTCCGGAAAATAAAATGGAAGAGGCATGGATAGCGATAAGCAAATCATTGGCACAAACAACTATTGGCAATCCTGAAAATGAAAAGGTGAGAATGGGATCTCTGGCAGGGCAATCGCAAAGAGATGAAGTAAGGTCGCAGGTGCAAAAGCTGTTGGCGTCCTCTCAAATAATTTATGGCAGTCTTGATAGTGTTGAAGTGATTGATGCAGATGCAAACAAGGGCGCTTTTATAAGTCCATTATTATTGTTAAATGATAAACCTTTTGTTGGAGAAGAGGCTCACAACGTTGAGGCTTTTGGACCGGTGAGCACCATCATGCCTTATAAAGATTTAGATGAGGCAATTGCATTATCAAAAAAGGGAAAGGGCTCATTATGTAGTTCGATAGTTACTGCCGATACAAAAACGGCAAGGGAATATGTTATCAACGCAGGCACACACCACGGAAGAATTTTAGTGTTGAACAATGAATGCTCAAAAGAAAGTACAGGGCATGGATCTCCATTGCCATTGCTTGTACATGGAGGGCCAGGCAGGGCAGGCGGCGGTGAAGAAATGGGAGGATTAAGAGGTGTAAAACATTATATGCAAAGAGTAGCAGTACAGGGATCACCAACAATGCTTACTGCAATAACAAATGTTTACCAGGCTAAAGCAACAGGAAATATTTCTGCTGTTCATCCTTTTAAAAAATATTTTGAAGACCTTAGGATCGGAGATCAGTTGATCACAGAGAAAAGAAAAATTACCACCGAAGACATTGAAAAGTTTGCTGACTTAAGCGGCGACCATTTTTATGCTCACATTAAAACAACCGACTTTAGCGATACTATGTTTGAGCGACAGGTGGCACACGGCTATTTTATTATGAGCATAGCAGCAGGACTTTTTGTTGACAGCTATGAAAAAAATCCTGTCCTGTTAAATTATGGGATAGATGAACTTCGTTTCACAAAACCCGTTTACCCTGGCCATGAAATTTTTATCCGTTTTACCTGCAAAGAAAAAATTGAACAGGAGTTAAAAGAAAAAAACCCTGAGGTACCTTTTGTAAAAGGAAGTGATATACCTAAAGGAATTGTAAAATGGTATGTTGAGATTTTAGACGAAACTGAAGAGCCTGTTGTAGGCGTTGCAACTATATTAACG
>JBKJRY010000252.1:0-7439 GCA_046593045.1 Chitinophagaceae bacterium
GCTGTTGAATCGTCCCATGTTTCAAACCCTGGTTCGCCCGGTTGCGGAATTGTATGAAATATCCAACGCAGCTTTCCTGTGTGCACATCGTATGCACGTATATGTCCGGGAGCTGCGGGCATCTCTTCATTAACACGGCCACCGGTTATGATCATATCTTTGTAAATAATTCCGGGAGTGGTCGGAGCTATATATAGTTGAGAGGCATCCATGCCAAGGTCGTTAAGCAGATTAATTTTTCCCCCTGTTCCAAAAGAGCCGATGGGCCTTCCTGTATTGGCATCAATACAATATAATGAATTCCCCGCGCCAAAGAAGATCCGCTTGTCATCTTTTCCATCAGTGTAATAAGTAACACCGCGGGATATGTTGAACATGAAACGCCCCCCATTTGCAAGGGAATCTTTTGCAGGATCGAAAACCCATATTTCCATGCCACTTGCTGAATCCAATGCAAACAATTTCAATTTTGGAGAAACGCCATATAGCACGGTATCAACGATGATCGGGTTTACCTGTATCTGGGAATTCTTACCGGAATCACGCGTGTGATACTCCCATGCCACCTGCAATTGCGTAACATTATTTGTATCGATCTGCTTTAGTGAGGAGTAGTGAGTATTCTCTTTATTTCCTCCATACACGCTCCATGTATCATACTTTTTTTCTGTTGTAGAAGTGCAGGAGGCAAGCATTGTAATTATAAAAGCAGCAGGCAGTAAACGTAAATTCATCTCGCAATCTTTTCGTAAATATAATTTTTATCATTCAAAGTAATTTGACTGCTATTATGAATAATGCTATACATATTTTATATAACCAAATTTTACCGGGGGATTGAGCTGTGTCGAGATAGTTTCTTCGTTTGTGCATCGCCGCCAGCGTATTATTTTTTGCTGTTCATTACTTGTTTTTCAGCACCGATTTTGCATCTGCACAAGAGCTTTCCCTGTTCGTTGAACAAGCTGCCAATGCGAGATAGGATACAACTATGAATGGTCAAAGAATCGAAAACCCCGGATTCAGAAAATCGTAATTTCACAAATAAATTTAAAGATCATGACTAAATTAATTACTAAACTTTCATTAGGCTGTTTCAAGAAACCGGCGTTCTTGCTATTGATTATCTGTATTGCAGGATATGCCTCAGCACAGCAACCGATCCGGGTAGTCGTTGCCGGCTTAAATCATGATCATATTCATGGCATTTTGAACGAGTATAACAAGGGGGTGGTGGATATTGTGGGCATTGCTGAACCTGATATACGCCTCCATAAAAAGTATGGCGATATGTATCATCTTCCCGACTCACTTTTTTTTACCGACCTTAAAAAACTTGTGTTACTAAAAAAGCCCGCTGCTGTATTGGGCTATAATGCAGCGGCAAACCATGTGGACATTGTTGAAATATGTGCCCCTCTTGGTATTTCTGTAATGGTTGAAAAGCCACTGGCCGCCACACTCGCCCAGGCAAAGCGAATGGAAGCACTCGCAGAAAAATATCATATAAAGTTGCTGACCAACTATGAAACTACATGGTATGGCTCATACCAGGATATTTATAATAGCGTGAAAAATGATAGCATAGGTTCCATTAAAAAAATGGTGGCACATGATGGCCACCAGGGGCCAAAAGAAATTGGTTGCAGTACAGATTTCCTCAGTTGGCTTACAGACCCTTTACTCAATGGAGCCGGAGCGCTGAATGATTTCGGTTGCTATGGCGCAGACCTGATGACGTGGTTTATGCATGGACAAAAACCTATCGCAGTTACCGCCGTAACTCATCAATACAAGCCCTCGATATATCCAAAAGTAGATGATGATGCCACCGTAATTGTGGAATACCCAAATGCTACCGGTCTTATTGAAGCATCCTGGAATTGGCCCTTTGGTATAAAAGACCTGGAAGTGTTCGGAGAACATGGCTACCTGCATGGACTAGATAACGAGAATGTCTATACGCGGATGCGGGAAAAAAATATCAGTACTAAAAAGGCAGATCCATTGCCCACTCCTATAAATAATGCAATGAATTATTTAACGGCCGTTCTTCAAAACAAGCTAACAGGAACGGATGATCAATCATCCCTTGAATATAACATGATCGTGATGGAAATACTGGATGCAGCAAAAAGATCTGCCGCAAGCGGCAAGAGAATTGTGTTATAGAAGAAGGTTTTGATTTTGAGGAGAAATATTACAGCTTCCTGGTAACCAAGGGTTCCAGGAAGTTCTTTGTTAAATCGTTGCCATATCAATAACAAACCTATACTTCACATCACTTTTCTCCATCCGTATATATGCTTTATTAATGTCTTTTATATCGATCACTTCCACGTCTGAAGTAATGCCATGGGCAGCACAATAGTCCAGCATCTCCTGGGTTTCTGCAATGCCTCCTATTAGTGAACCAGCAAAATTTCTGCCCTGGAATACGATATTGAAAGCAGGCAACACAGCAGGAGCATTAGGCAGTCCCACACATACCATTGTGCCTCTTGTTTTCAACATTGTCAGGTAAAAATTATAATCATGGTCTGCCGATACAGTATCAAGAATGAAGTCAAATTTCCCCTGTATATTTTTTACCTGCTCTTCGTTTGTAGTGAGTATAAACTCATGTGCCCCCAATTTTTTAGCATCTGCTTCTTTGGAAGCGGAGGTACTTAGCACAGTCACTTCTGCACCAAATGCTACTGCAAATTTTACTCCCATATGTCCAAGTCCACCCAAACCCAGTATAGCAACTTTTTGTCCTGCTCCAATTTTCCAGAATCTTAATGGTGAATACGTCGTAATGCCGGCACAAAGCAACGGGGCTACTTTTTCCAATGGCAGGTTATCTGCTACTTTCAAAACATAATTTTCGTCGCAAATAATCTGGTTCGAATATCCCCCATAAGTGATACCATCCCCCAGCTTGTCGGGAGTCCCATAAGTGTATGTACCACCATTCAGGCAATATTGCTCGAGATCTTGTTTGCAGTTATCACATTCGCGGCATGAATCAACAAGGCAACCTATACCAACGGTATCACCTTGTTTAAATTTTGTTACATGATTACCCACCGCCGTTACTTTTCCAACTATTTCATGACCGGGAACAAGCGGATAGGTTGACATACCAAAATCATTACGTATAAAATGAATATCGGTGTGGCAAACGCCGCAATACAAAATTTCTACCTGTACATCATGAGGTCTCGGAGCACGTCGGGAAAAATCCCACGGCACAAGATCTGTAGAAACTGCCATGGCCGCATAGGCCTTAGCTGGCGTTCTTTTTTCGGTCGATTGCAGTGCAGGCGATTCTTGAATTTCGGACATAATAGTATTTTTTAAAAAATGAAAAGGAAAAAGAATAGTGTGACGTGAAGAAGTAAGTAAGTTAGTAAAACAATTGACGAAATAGAAAAATATTTCTAAGAGGGCGAGGTGGTCTCCACCTGGTATTCGCCAAAGGTGGTGCTTGCTTAAAATGAAATCCTGCGGACGTTCAGGCTAGGGTAAACAATAGGCAATGATCGCCCATGGAAACCGAAAAGCGCGGATGTTGATTGCAAAAAAAACTATCATTTGTGGATGACTTATTTTTGTAGGCTAAAAAAGGTAATTCAATGCACATAACACCAGATAACAGGCTTAAAAAGCTCATCGTGATCGGCGACAGGTTGCTGATAAAACCAACGCGTCCGGATGAACGAAGTGCCAGTGGGCTTTACCTGCCACCGGGCGTACAGGAAAAAGAAAAAGTGCAACAGGGTTATGTAATTAAAGCAGGCCCGGGCTATGCCATTCCCATGCCTATGGAAGATGAAGCCTGGAAAGGGGAGGAAGACAAAATAAAATACATGCCGCTGCAGGCAAAAGAAGGAGACCTGGCCATTTTCCTGGTAAGTGCTGCTACTGAGGTGATCTACGAAAGCGATAAATATTTTATTGTGCCACAAGGCGCTATCCTTATGCTGGAAAGGGAGGAAGATTTCTGACACTTCTCCATACAAGCTCCTACGCCTGATAATTACAACTGGTCTCTCTTAAAAACATATTTGCCATTCTAAAAACTATCTCTTCGTTTTAGCAGTAATAAGACTATGCGCCATTATTTTTAGCACTAGGCTAATTTGTTCTGGCATGATTTTCTAATTGCATATTTCTGCGATTGGCTTCTCACCGTTCACACCTCGTGGGAATTTGAAAAGGAATTCATTCGCTTATACTCATTTCAAACTTAAACTCTTAATACAAAAATATATGGCAAATCTGCATGTACAACCCAAAAGAAAAAGCTATGCATGGCTATGGATTATTATAGTGATTTTAATCCTGGCAGGTGTGGCATATTATTTCATGGTGTGTAAGAACCAGGGAATTGCACCTGGTACTTCGTTTCAACACTACCCGTCATTGCAATGGCAGGCCGCTCTTGAAAAACCAGCCAATGCTACGGGAATAATATCGTAATTATTTTAAACCTTTAAAACATCATAAAATGTCCAAAGAAACAGTTGTAATAAATGAACCCCTGCAAGAGCTTAGCTCCAGCGGTTTCGAAATGGTAAAGGGAGATTCCGACATCAGGGGATGGAAAGCCGTGAATGCTGCTAATCAGCAAATAGGAAAAGTAAAGGAACTTTTATTTGACGTAATGGCTCAAAAGATAAGGTACCTTATTATAGACATTGATGGGAAACCGCTTAACCTTTCGTCGCGAAATGTAATAGTGCCGGTAGGGCTTGCAGAACTTGATGAAACGGAAAATGTGGTGTACCTGCCGGATATGACAGTAGGCCATCTTGCTACTTTACCTGAATATAAAAAAGGAAAGGTTTCCTACGAAACAGAAAGGGCTATTCGTGATGTCTTTATTCCACAAAATTCATCAGCTGCGGAAAAACTTGCCGATTTCGAATCAAGGGAACACCCCGAAAGAGAGGCATTTTACAACAATAGTTATTTTGACCAGGATCGCCTTTATCGCAGGAGACACAATAATTACAAGCCCGGTGAAAGTATAATAAAAAAAGAAGCGCACGACCAGGAAGCAGTGAATTATGTTGATAAAGATGAAATGAAAGACGTGGATGGAGACAACATTGTAAAAGAGGATGTGGTATATATTCCTGATGAAAAAGATCCTTCTATATTACGAAAGGCTAAAATTGTGAGAGAGACACCGCGGGATGAAAATTAGCCATTGTCTTAAAAACCACAAGTAATAAAAATTGTCCCGGGCCTGAAAATCCGGGACAATTTTTATTACTATGGCTATGCTGAAGAGGTTAGCTATTCTAATTTTACTAGTGGCAATTTCTTAAATAAATATAATCACAGGCAGATTTTTACTAATATTCAAAAGACCATTTCCGGGATTGCTATGAAGAGCTTATTTTTATTGCCAAAAGATAATTCAATATATAAAACAACAATATGACATCGAAAACCATCAACGTTACTTACTGGATATGTACTATTATTTTTGCGGCATTGATGATATTCTCTTCCGCAAGTGGCCTTCAGCCTTCGCAACAGGCTATTCAAATAATACATGATGGCCTTGGATATCCCATATACTTTATACAATTTGTCAGCGTTGCAAAATTGCTTGGAGTCATTGTTATTTTGATACCCGGTTTAAACAGGATAAAAGAATGGGCTTATGCGGGCCTGTTTTTTGACCTTACAGGCGCTGCCTATTCGGGCGTGGCAGCCACAGATAAGTTTGATCCGTTGATACTCACCATGCTGATATGGATAGTACCAGGTATTCTGTCTTACTATTTCTGGCATAAGAAAACGGGGGTATAATGGCTGTTTAAATGTACTACCTCTGACGCCCTTTTGGCTAATAAAGATTTACGATGACGATTGTTTTCCGGATGCGTAGCGACGTCAGATACCACCCGGGTGTTAATGGCAATCGGGTAAAACCTTTGCATTGTTCCAAGGCATTGGGGGGAAAGTTATCATCTCATTATAAACGGGTAGCTGTTGTAATGTTTCAATGCTATCCCCGTACCTTTCACTACGCTTGTAAGCGGGTCATCTGCCAGGTGAACAGGTAATTGAATTTTCTTTTCAAGTCTTTTATCAATCCCACGTAATAAGGCACCTCCCCCGGTTACAAACATTCCACGGTTGTATATGTCAGAAGCAATTTCAGGTGGTGTTGTTTCAAGTGCTTTTAAAATGCCCTCTTCTATTTTTGATATTGATTTATCCAATGCTTCTGCTATTTCCTGGTAGGTTACTATTATTTCTTTGGGTATACCTGTCACAAGGTCCCTGCCATGCACACGCATATCTTCCGGCGGATCATCTATATCTTTCGTTGCTGCACCAATTTGAATTTTAATTTGCTCGGCTGTACGCTCGCCAATGAGGAGGCTATGATACCTGCGGATAGTGTCAATAATATCTGATGTGAACTCATCACCCGCTATACGAATTGACTGGTCGCAAATAATGCCGGCCAATGCAACGACGGTTATCCCGGTAGTACCTCCGCCAATATCAACAATCATATTACCTACAGGTTCTTCTACATCAATGCCCATTCCCAATGCAGCAGCCAGTGGTTCGTGAACAAGATAAACCTCTTTGGCTCCTGCCTGCTCGGCACTATCCCTCACAGCACGCTTTTCTACTTCCGTAATGCTGCTGGGTATGCAAATCATCATGCGCCAGCTCGGGGTAAATAAAGATTTTTTAGGGTTGATTTTTTTTATCATTTCCCTCATCATCAGTTCCGCCGCATTAAAATCCGCGATTACGCCATCCCTTAGCGGGCGGATAGTACGAATACTTTCATGAGTTTTCTCATGCATCATCAACGCTTTTTTGCCAACACCTAATACGATTTTGGGGTTATTGCGATCTAAAGCGATAATAGATGGTTCGTTTAGAACAACCTCATCGTTATAGATTATCAGTGTATTTGCAGTGCCAAGATCAATGGCTATTTCCTGGGTGAAGAAATTAAAGAAGCTCATGGGTTAAAGAAATATTCAAAATTTCCAATTCACGCGAAGGTGTAGGAATTTGTGTGATTTGCAATATAAAGGCATTAAAATTTATGATTTTAAATTATGTTGATCTGGGGACATCTCAAAGTCGCATTCGGGTGCCGTAGGCACTACCTGTTTGTTTAGTTCATAGAATCTTTTGACGGGGAGGATGTTTAAACCGAAAGCGCGAACCCTCCGAATCAACGCCCGGTGCGGTTGTAATCAAACCATTCTACCCACCTAAATATACCCGCGGTACAATAAAAGGTGAGTATTGAATCTCTAACACCATCCTATAAAGCTTTCGCCCAAACCCCCTAATACAAAAAATTAAATGACAGAGGGAATGATATCGTTATGTATCATTTCAAATAACTTTTTACTATTTACGTTCCATATCTAAAGTTTTCCACTTGTCATGAAAATCAA